>DAOQAU010000049.1:0-12759 GCA_035354275.1 Candidatus Gastranaerophilaceae bacterium | reverse complement strand
AGCCATTGTAACACGTGTGTAGCCCAGAGCATAAGGGGCATGATGATTTGACGTCGTCCCCACCTTCCTCCGGTTTATCACCGGCAGTCTCGCTAGAGAGCACCATATCAGTGTACCGATATGTGCAACTAACGACGAGGGTTGCGCTCGTTGCGGGACTTAACCCAACATCTCACGACACGAGCTGACGACAACCATGCACCACCTGTCTCAGTATGTGCAAGCACACCTTATATCTCTACAGGTTTTACTGGATGTCAAGACCTGGTAAGGTTCTTCGCGTTGCTTCGAATTAAACCACATGCTCCGCTGCTTGTGCGGGTCCCCGTCAATTCCTTTGAGTTTCACACTTGCGTGCGTACTCCCCAGGCGGGATACTTATCGCGTTAGCTACGGCACTGCAGGGGTCGATACCCGCAACACCTAGTATCCATCGTTTACGGCCGGGACTACTGGGGTATCTAATCCCATTTGCTACCCCGGCTTTCGTTCCTCAGTGTCAATTACGGCCCAGTAAAGCGCTTACGCCACCGATGTTCCTCCTGATATCTACGCATTTCACCGCTACACCAGGAATTCCCTTTACCTCTACCGCATTCAAGTTTGCCAGTATCCGGTGCCGGACCGAAGTTGAGCTTCGGGATTTAACACCAGACTTAACATACCACCTACGAACTCTTTACGCCCAATGATTCCGGACAACGCTTGCACCCTCCGTATTACCGCGGCTGCTGGCACGGAGTTAGCCGGTGCTTCCTCTGTGGGTACCGTCAAGTTTCGTCCCCACTGACAGAACTTTACACCCCGAAGGGCTTAATCATTCACGCGGCGTTGCTGCGTCAGGCTTTCGCCCATTGCGCAAAATTCCCTACTGCTGCCTCCCGTAGGAGTATGGGCCGTGTCTCAGTCCCATTGTGGCTGATCATCCTCTCAAACCAGCTACTGATCGTCGCCTTGGTGGGCCATTACCCCGCCAACAAGCTAATCAGATGCAGGCTCATCCTAGAGCACCGGAGTTTTCAAGAATAGCATTTCAGCTACGCTCATATGGGGTATTAGCAGAAGTTTCCCTCTGTTGTCCCCCTCTCTAGGGCAGATTTCCTACATATTACTCACCCGTCCGCCACTTTCCACAGGAGCAAGCTCCTGCTTCTCGTTCGACTTGCATGTATGAAGCACGCCGCCAGCGTTCGTCCTGAGCCAGGATCAAACTCTCCATTGTCAGAAAGTTATGATTATTACATCTCGCTAAAAGATGTAAAATGCTCATTTTGACTATTGCTAACATTATGTTTCGCGTTTTGTCATCTTTCGCTCGCATTGCTGCGAGCTTGTCCGTTAAATCATTTTTTGTTGAATCAACAAGTATATTTTGTCATTTTTCGGCATTTGCATTAAAGAGTTTCAAAGTCTTGCAAAATTGCAAGTCATTTCGTTCTTTGCTAATGCCTTAGTTTTCAGCTATTCTGTTTTCAATGTTCGATTTTTGGTTAAAAAACCTCACCCTTTACTCTTTCGGTCAGGTATCGGACAAGCCGAGCTCCTAACTCTAAAGGGATAGGAAAACCCTTATTTGGGGTTTTATCAGAGGTCGGCAGGCTCTCGCCATTTAGGGCCGCTCCCAAAATTGAACCGCATATAGCGGTATTTACAATATTATTACTTCAATCTCTGTTGTCAAGTACTGAAATTGAAAAATATTTAGTGCTTTTATTTCGGTCTCTAATGTTCTATGTAAATTTATATCGTAATCACTATCTTACTTTAAACTAAAAAATAAATCAACAGCATGTTTATATATTTATTAACAAAAGTTAACTTATTTTATTTTTGAGTAAAAGTATAATAAAATGATAATTGTAATACGATATTTTACGAGAGGAGATTGAAATATGAAATATGCAAAATTTGCAATCACACTAGCCGTTTTAGCAACTTGTACTGGCATGGCCTTTGCAGATGGTGCTTTTACGCCGTTAAATTTTGATGACGCAGGTTATTCCGCGCCAAAAACGACTTCTAACCCTATTAAAAGTCTTTTGAATAAAGAAGGCGCAAATGCTCTGCAAACTGTTCCGGGCGAAGTGCCTATAGGTAATGAAAATATTCAAAATGCAATCCTTGAACTTGATAATGCTCAAGTGGGCATCAGAAACGACCTTTTGAATTACAAATCAAAATACGCAGATGTTGACGCACAATATAAATTAATTAAAAACGAAAGAAGCATGCTTTATAAACAAGTAAGGTCAATCGAAAAAAGAATTAAAGACATTGACAGAGCAAAAGATAAAATTAGAAAAAATATGCTGTAAATATTATTATCAAGAGCTTAGGTTTTTAAAAACCTAAGCTCTTAAATTTAAAATGGAGAAAGAGAATTATGATTAATTTAAACCAACATAATTTAGAAAAATTATTTTTAAACAACGTTAAACTAAGCAAAACCATCCCAATTAAAATTAAATTCGACAAAATTAATTTAAGAAAAAAAGGATTCACTTTGGCAGAAGTCCTAATTACCTTAGGCATAATAGGGGTTGTAGCAGCAATTACAATTCCTACCTTAATGTCAAATACTGGTGAAAAGCGCCTGACCTCTCAATTTATGAAAAGCTACTCTTCAGTTACACAAGCACTTAACAAATGGGGTGTTGATAATCAATGTATTGACAGAAAATGCCTAATAAGTGCTTATTTAGCTGATGTTGCCGGAGCCACATCTGAATTCAATAGCTATTTTAATATTTTAAAAGAAACAGATGATGGCGGTTTACACTGGTACACAACAGCTGACGGCTCTCAAATTGCTTTATATGCCGATTCGTGGACAAATTATGAACCTAGAGTTTATTTTGATATAAACGGTGCTAAACTTCCTAATAAACTTGGAATTGACCGATTTGCAATCACAGTAAAAGGATTAAAAGGCGCGGATCCTTCTTATGAACCCATAGCAGGACCATATACTTTAAGTGATTGTGTAGATCTGGTGAAATACGGTGATCAGAATTGGTTCCAATTTGTCTGTGGAGACAATGTTTTAAAAGAAAAAGAAAACTATTATAAAGCTCTCCGCGAAGCCAATATTTCTCTTCAATAAAATTTTATAGTATTATAGATATATGAAATCCGATTTTTTAGAGCTTGAAAAAATTATAAAAGAAAAAAGCGAGAGCAAACCGATTTATTACATTCCAAACCCCGGTAACTGGGGTGATGCAATAATCAGATATGCGACTTTAAAATTTTTCAAAGACACAAATATAAAATATGAAGAAATTAAAAATATTTCCCTAAAAATAATTATTAAAGCATTTTTTAAAGGTGCAACTTTTATATATGGTGGTGGTGGAGCATGGTGTAATTGCTGGAATCATTCACAGCACGTAGTAAATAAAATTCTTGATTTAAAAAAAATCTGCAAAAAAATTAATGTAATAATTTTGCCTTCAACTTTTGAAAATACTTACGATTTACCTGAAGTTACGGTCTTTGTTCGAGATAAATTTGAAAGCAAAGAAAACATGCCCCAAGGCATTTTTTGCCACGACATGTCTTTTTATATCGACAAAATGAACGTGCTGCCGGGAGATGAAATCGGTTATTTATTCAGAACCGACAAAGAAAGCTCAGGCTCAATAATCGCGCCCAAAGAAAATATTGATATAAGTTCAATGGGAAATGAATTATCCGACGTAAATCATCTTTATAAATTTTTATCAAAATATTCAGTTATTCACACCGACAGAATGCATATAGCAATCGCAGGGTGTCATCTTCAAAGAGAAGTGCACCTTTATCAAGGGGGTTATTTTAAAAATAAAGCGATATACCAAAGCAGCTTAAAAGATAATTTTGACAACGTTTTTTTCCACGAAGAATTTTGCCTTAAAGAAACTGTTAATCCCCCATTTTTGATGAAATAAGTTGGTGTTTATGGAAAAATGTTTAATTTCAATAATCATTCCCGTTTTCAATTCAGAAAAACACCTTGTCCAATGCCTTGAAAGTGTTATTAATCAAACGCTGACAGACATCGAGATAATTTGTGTCAATGACGGCTCTAAGGATAATTCTCTTGAAATATTAAATAAATACGCGACTAAAGATAAGCGAATTAGCGTAATCAATACAGAAAACAAAGGTCCTTCACATGCCAGAAACAAAGGAATGGAAATTGCCAAAGGCAAGTACATTCAATTTGTAGATGCAGATGACTGGATTGTAAAAAATTTATGCCAAACAGTCTTTGAAAATGCTCAAAAAAACGATTCTGACATTGTAATATTCAACGGAAATTCTTTTGATAATAACAAGAAAATTACTCAGCCAAAAAAATTTTTTGACCTTCTTATGTGGGAAAATCACGTAAACGAAAACTCCAAACACACTTTTAAAGATTACGAAGGATCAATTATGTCAGGTAATCTTTCTGTCTGGAACAAATTGTATAAAAAAGAGTTTTTGCAAAAAAATCAGATAATTTTTCCTGAAAATATCAGTGGAATAGAAGATTATTATTTTCATCTCAACACCTTTCTAAACGCTCAAATAATAACCCTTATAGATAAATATTTATACAACTACAGGGTAATTCAGTCTTTTACCATAACTTCTCATTTTGCAAAAAGCGACAATATTTTCCAAACTTTTGCTCTGGCAGATTCTATTGATGAACTCTACAAAAAGAAAAGATTTGATGAAATTTATAAATACGTTCTTTTAGAATTCAAATGCCACCTGCTGCATTTTTGGTATATAAAATGCGCATGGAAAAACAAAAAAAAGTTTTATAAAAAATGCAGGGAATACTTGATTAATATAGATTTGAAAAACTATGACCTTTTTTTACTTTCAAAATCAGACTATTTTCAAATTTATGATGATTTTATAAGTAATAATTTTTTAACTTACTATTTTAAAAACTTAATTCTGGATTGCAAATTTTTAAATTTAAGAGCAAAATTGAATTTTATCAAAAAACTCACTGGAGCCTTGTATGAGTAATTGTTCGATTTCTGTTATCATTCCTGTTTTCAACTCGGGAAAATATATTGAAAAATGTCTTGAAAGCATTATTAATCAAAGCTTTGAAGATATGGAAATTATTTGCATAAATGACGGCTCTAAGGATAATTCTCTTGAAATTTTGGAAAAATTTTCCGACAAAGATTCCAGAATAAAGGTTTTTTCACAAAAAAATCAGGGGTTGAGCGCGTCAAGAAATAGAGGGCTTGAACTTGCAAGCGGGAAATATATTATTTTTGTAGATTCTGATGATTGGCTGAAAAAAGATTTTGCACAAAAATTATTTTGCGAAATAGAAAAAAATGAAACCGACTTTTCAATCTGTGCCGCCCAAGCCTATGACTGTGAAACACTCCAAAAATCAGATTTTATGAGTGATTATCTTTCGCTTTCTTGTCTTGCTTTTTTTGAAAACAAAGTATTTAACCAATTTGACACAAAAAAACAAATGTTTTATATACCCGTTATGGCATGGGGCAAAATTTACAACAGAGATTTTTTAAAAAGAACAAAAGCAAGATTTGAAGAGGTCTTATTTTTTGAAGACAATTTGTTTTTTTATCATATTTATAAGCACGCCGAAAAAATATCGATATTGAAGGAAAAACTTTATAATTACAGAGTAAACAACAAGAACTCAATGTTTCAGCAGTCAAAAAATATTTTTGACGTTAAAATAGAAACCCTTGACAAAATCGAAGAAACCATAAAAAGTTTTGAATATTTTGAGCAAATGAAAAATGACTTTTTAAAATTTAAATTATTGCATATGATTAATATTTTAAACAATACTTCGGGGCTGAATAAAATAAAATGCTACCAAAAACTTCAAAAAAAATTCATCAATGTAGATTTCAAAATTTATGATGAAAATCTTTTTAAAAATACCCCTTTGTATAAATACTATGACACAATAAGAAATAAAAATTTTATAAAAGGATTATGTAAACTTAGCTTTTAGTCTCTGATTTTTGAAAAACATCACCGTTTTTTTGTTCTTTTGCGGCTTTTTCTTTATTAAATAATTTATCAACTTGTTTCATTGTAGGATGAACCATTTGCATAACAACTTTTGGAGCAAGAATGGTCAAAATAATACCGGAGCCTAAAATATTCAAAGCTTCTATAGCACCTTTCGGATGTATAAATTTAGCTTCTTCTGATTCTATTCCGCTTTTTAAAGCAAGAGATCTTGCTTCCATAAAAGAGTCTCTTGTTGCATGGTTTTTTAATATTTTAAAATCAGGTTTATTTTCTAATACTTTTTTTATTAATTTATAACCTTTTTGTTCAACAAGCGAGCGAACAAGAACAAAATAAAACAAAAGACTTAATGTTTGAAACACAAATTCTTTTACAGCAGAATATTTTCTGGATTCGGGGGTTCCGTTTTTATCAACAAGAGTAAATAAAGGTCTTGCAACTGTTTTTAAAGAGCCTTCCGATAATACTTGAAATACGGAGTTTTGAACCGCATCTGAGAATATAGGACTTGACATTGCTGCTGTTATCATATACCTACCCTCATATTTCCGTTGTTATAAGTTTTTCCATAAATTGTTCCAAAAACATTATTCCCGGTTTTATTTTTTTCATACATTTGAGTGTTGTGACTTGGATAAGGATCCAGTTTCACAGGAGCATTAAATTTTGGATTTCTTTTTTCTTGCATTTGTTGGAATTTTTTCATAGCAGGTTTTATCAAGGCATTACACATAGGCGGTATAACAATTACCGCTAAAGTCCAAATAACCATTTGTGAAATATTTAATTTTACGTTTTTGTATAAATCTTTCGGAAGTTGAATGGATAAATTTTTATTAAATAAATTTTTCCAGTTGTATTTTATTTTTGCGATCCTACCTTCAGGTTTCACAGGATCCGGAGGAAAAGCCTTTTTAAATTTTTTGACAACATTGGTTAAACCGTCTACATATTTTTTTTCTTCAGCAGTCGCTATTCTTTTTTCCGGACTTCTGTGATTGATATCAATCATAACTGATTTGAAGCTTTTTTTGTCAATATTTTCAATCGCTTTAAAATCTTCTTCTGTAAAAAGTTTAGGGTCAACACCGGGGATTTTTCCATCTCTGATAAGCTTTGCCTTTTTCTTATAATAACTGAGACAAAGCGGTGTTGTTCCATGTCTTTTAAATTCCCTTGTAACTCCTACGTATGTTCCTAAGGCAATTAATTCTGTTAAAAAATCTCTTGTAGCTGCATACTCTTTTTGTTCTTTTGTTGCTTTCTTATCAGACATTGTGGCAACAGGAATAAAAAACAGTTTAAATGCAGCCAATGAAGCTGTTGCAATGTCTGAATCATTAGATGAGCCCAGTTTATAAGATATATTTTTAAATGTTTTTTGTAAGTTCATTAATAAAACCTGTCTATGAAATACATGTTTATTAAAGTAGCTAAAAATAAAATTTGCTATTTTAATTCTTTTTTTAACAAAAATTAACAATCTCCCAAGTCAAAAAAGATATTTAATGCTCATTCGGCTATGTTATTTTTTCGTTTAACATATATAATTATAAAATGAACATACTGGATGTCAAAAATTTATCACTGGGTTTTAACACCGAAGCAGGCTTTAAACAGGCACTTTTTGATGTCTCGTTTTTTGTCGAAAAAGGAAAAACCCTTGCCATTGTGGGTGAATCCGGTTGCGGGAAAACAATAAGTGCCCTTAGCATCCTTAAGCTTCTGCCAAAGACCGCTAAAATTACAAGCGGGGAAATTTTATTCAGGAAAGAGGAAACAGGAAACGAGCAACAGATAATTAATTTATTAAATCTAAGTGAAAAAGAAATGCAAAAAATTCGCGGGGCAAAAATTGCCTTAATTCCCCAAGACCCCATGACTTCTCTAAACCCTTTATACACTATAGAAAACCAGCTCTTAGAAGTCATAGAAAAACATCAAAATTTAAAAGGAAATCAAGCAAAACAAAAAGCAATAGAAGCACTTGATGCGGTTCAAATTCCTTGTGCAAAAGAGCGTCTGAAATCATACCCCCACGAGTTTTCAGGCGGAATGAAACAGCGAGCGATAATTGCAATGGCACTTGCCTGCAAGGCAGAAATTATAATTGCAGATGAGCCCACAACAGCACTTGACGTTACAATTCAGGCACAAATCATGAAACTTTTGGATGAAATTAAAAAAGAATTTAATACATCAATTATTTTAATTACTCACGATTTGGCACTTGTTGAGGAGGTTTCGGATAAAATTTGTGTAATGTATGCCGGAAGAATTGTTGAACAAGCTTCAACCATAGACTTTTTTAAAAGTCCAAGGCACCCTTATTCAAAGGCACTTTTAAAATCGGTTCCTTCAAAAAGAGGCGAAAAACTTGCTATTATTAAAGGGCAGCCGCCTTCTATTCAGCAAGATATTTCAGGCTGTAAATTCCACCCGCGATGCGAATTTGCAATGCCGACATGTTCTGAATTTATTCCGCCTCTAAAAGAGGTTTCAAAAGAACATTTTTGCGCTTGTCTTTTGGAGTAATTAAACTTTCTGCCAAACAGAGGGCAAGTAAATTTCCTTTTTTATATTTTCATCATATTTATCTTTTATCTGTTCATAAAAAACAGGCTTAAATCCGCTTTTTCTAAGTGCATTGTGAAAAGGCGTATCGTCACAAACCCTTATTCTTTTGCCGTCTTGAAAAAAGTATCTTCCCTGATTGTTACTGTAAAGATGGTCATTTTGAAGATTTCCGACAACAAGAATACCATTTTCCGGTAAAATTTTATGCGCTGCTTTCATGATTTTTTCGGCTTTTTCCAGGTCAATTTCGTCTAAGGCATAAGTATGCCTTGAGCCAGTTACATGATACCAGGCATTTTTAAAAATAATTACCCCTGTTTTTCCGTCGGGTTTTAGTATTTGAGAAAGGTCATTTATATCACCTTGTTTAAAATCAAAAACTCCTTTTATAAAAACAGCTTTTGGTAAGTATATATTGCCGGAATCATATTTATGATAGTTTGACATCATATTTTTTATACATTTTAAAATTAAAAGTTTTTCTAAATCCGTTTGATTTTTAATTCTTTCATCCAAAAGTTTTTTGCCTTCATCTGTATAATTGAAGTCAATATATTTTGCCGGTAATTTATTAAAACATTCAAAGAATATATCTTTCAAGTATTTTCTATCACTTTTTTCATAATAACTATCGTTGCTTATAGTTAACTCTGAATAACCACCGGCTTTTTCGAATGGTCCGCTTTGAGCTAAATCAAGTACTTTTTGAGAAAGATCATATCCTGTAATTTTATATTTTTTGTTTTTGTTTTGTCTGCTCAAAAGCATGCCCAGAGAATAAGCTTCTTCTCCGTTAGAGCAGCCAAAATCTGCTATGTTTGTGCCTTTTGGAAAAGTTTTTAAGATATAATCTTTTATAAATTCTAAAGTTTCAATGTTTCTGAAAAAATAAGTTTCATGAATACAATAATCCATTTTGTTTTTTGATTTTACATGATATGTATCATTATTGTAGCCTCTAAAGGATACTTTATGGCGATAATTATTTAAGTTGTAAGGTTGAATAGGATATATCATGTTTAAATGAAATCCGAACAATTTTTTTTTTGCCTATTTGTAAACTTTTGTTCTATAATTTTTACATGAAAAAATTTTTGTTTTATTTATTAATTTTATTTTGTTTTATTGCTTTTCAAGGTTTGCCTGTAAATGCAAAGAATTATCAAGAATCCCTTTTGGCGGATTTTAATTATAGACTTTCTCTGCCGCAGACAGATGTTGCTCAAAGTCAATGGTATAATAACTCTTCACTTGATAATTGGGGACCTTGGCCCAAAAGGTATCCTTCCCTTGACAATAGTATTTTATCCAAGATTCCTGCAGGAACAAATGTTACTCAATGGAAGCGTGACAGAGTTGTTGCTGTTGCAAAGTATTATGTCGGACTACCTTACATGCACCACCATATTCCTGCATGGAATCCGAAAATCCCTGATAAATCCGGCAAAATAGGTTATGGACTTGACTGCAGTAATTTCAGCGCGTGGGTTTATAATATAGGCTTTGGGATAATGCTTAACAGCAATGTTAGAAAACAAGCCCAGATGCTTCCTGCAACTAATTTTAACACTGCGCAGCCGGGCATGAAAAAAATCGAAAGAGGGCAGAAACTTTATCCGGGCGATCTTTTATTTATAGGCTCAGGACCTTCGCATGTCGCAATTTATATAAACGAAAATGAAGTAATTGATTCTATAGGTACGGGCGTAAAAATAAGACCGTTTTCAGGCAGTTATAAAAATTACGTTTTTGCCGTAAGGATTTTTAATTAACTTATAACTGTTGTTGAATTTTCGGCTTTTTCGTAAATAAATCCCAAAGGTCGGCTCTTATCGAAAAATGAAATCTTGCACTTTGCTCTCTGTAAAGACTTCCGCTTACAGGAATTCCGACTTCGAAAGATGCAATGACAGAATCTGTAACATTGAAGTGAATACCGCTTCCTACGCTTTGCAGAAGATTGCTTGACGTTTGCATTGCTACTCCAGAGTTCTGTTGTCTGAAAATACCCCAATCATAGAAAAATCCGAGTCGTACTTTTTTGTCGTATTTTTCAAGTTTTTTAGGAAGTAAAAGTCTTAAATAAGGTACAGGTGTTCTGACTTCTAAAGTACCGTTAATTCCTATATCTCCTAACACGCTTCCCGGCTCGAAACCTCTTATTGAACCTACTCCGCCAAAATACATTTGTTCTGCCGGAAACAGGTTGTTAGGTGTGTATTGGGAAGATATTCTGAAAATCCCGTAGCAGTCTTTTGGCAATTGCTGAAGTCTTGTCAGGTCCAATTTTATTTTGAAAAACACGCTCTGTGCATTGGTTGTATCGTTGTTGAAATAACTTCCGGTGCTTTCTGTTGCGCCTAAAATAGGAAGCCCGAAGCTTGATTCGAATCTGCTTAAGAAAAGACCTGAATTGTCATATTTTAAAAGATTTAAGCCATGCCTTAAAACAGTTAACTTATAGTTGCTTAATTGGGTGTTTGTGGCATATTCCATAGAATTTGCTCCGACAAAATCAATGCCTAAATCAGTCTTAAAATCAGTATTTGCTGTTTTGTAAAGCGGTTGAACAATCCTTGTGCTGAAAGTTTGTGCCTTACCTTTAATGTCGTTTGCCGCATATTCATCCAATAAATTAACTCTGGCAAAAGAATAGTCAAATTGCAGCTCTGTTCCGTGTTTTCCTATGGGCATTTTATATCCGGCAAGAGCTCCCGTTGTGCCTTTTGAAAGGACAGAGCCTCCATATATTGAATGACCTAAGCCGAAAAGGTTATCCTGAGATAAAAGCATAATACTTCTTTGACGACCTACAAGCCTGTTCCCGCCGTTGTCCCAAGTTACGTTGAACCCCAGCGGATATCTTTCGGCAAGTTCTAATTTAATATCGGAAGTGTTTGGGGTTTTACCTTCATCAACAGAAATTCTGCCTTGTATGTAGCTTTTTGAATTGATTGTATCCATGGTTTTTCTGATATCATTTGAATTAAAAACTTTTCCTTCTTCAATTCCATTTGCACATAAAAAGCAATTTTTTATATAGCTGTCTTTTGAACGGGTGTTTCCTTCAATGTTTATTTCGCCGATTTTCCCTTCTACTATGTTAATTACAATGGAATTATTCTCAATTCTTTGAGCGGGAATGTAGGCATAAGATGTGTAATAGCCGTTTGTGTAATACATTTTGTTAATTTCATCTATAGCCGCAAAAATATCCGAAAGGTAAATGTCTTTTCCTAATAAATGCGAAAAATATTTTTCAAGTTCTTTTTCTTTAAAAATAGTATTTCCTGCAAAAGTAACTTTATTGAGTCCTATTGAAGGATTTATGACCATTCCTTTTCCGTTTTCATAAGTTTTTTGCACGACGGCTTCTTTAATATCATTTGAATCGCCACCTCTTTTTACAGAATCCTTAAGCCGTTGATACTTAAGTTCATCCCTGTTAATTTCGTTTATCACACCGGGGTCTATAGTAGAATTAACAGGAGCCCCCGAGGCTGAAAAAACAGGATTTTGTATCAAAAAAAATATTAATATTAAAGCTACTCTTTTAAATGTTAATTTTTGTTTCATTTTTTATCGTTCTTGAAATTTGACTTTATTTATTTACTTTATTATATTATAAGATAAATGTTTAAATATTTCTAATCATTAAGCAAAAAAGAGAGATAAGATGAAATTAAGAAGTTTGTTAGTAAGTTTAATATTGATGATGACCTTGGCAATGCCTTGTTTTGCCGATCCTAGTGGCAAAATAGTTTATCCCGGCGGTCCTTTAATTCCTGTTGGCGGTACTATATCTCTGCATAAAATAGATGCAAAATATATATCCGCAGGTCTTGCACCTATTAAGCCTATTAAGCCGATATTACCCCCTGTAGTCCCTCCGATATTACCTCCTGTGGTACCTCCGGTAGTTCCCCCTGTAATCCCTCCGGTAGTGCCTCCGGTTGATACAAGTGTAACAGGAAATTTGCCTTCCACAGAAACAATAAAAACAGAACAATTTATACCTAAACAATCACAACTTTCCCAACCCGCAATGGCAGCTAGAACAAACGTTACCCTTGCCGGTGCAGCAGCACAAATTCATCACGAACAAAATGTTATTTTAGTCGGTTATAAAGATAACCTCCTTCTTGATCGCGGCGTATGGAATTCCAC
>DAOQAU010000048.1:0-12854 GCA_035354275.1 Candidatus Gastranaerophilaceae bacterium | reverse complement strand
GGAGAAATGTTTTACACAATCAAGGAGGCAGAAGTGATGTTAGAAGATTACAGAAGATTATACAATGAGTTTAGACCGCATAGTGCTCTAAACTATGCCCCGCCTGCACCGATGGCAAAAGTTATGCCGCTAAAAAATCCGCAAAAACTAACTTTAACTTTGGACCAAAGATTGGGGGCTTGACAAATAGTGGATTGCCTGAATTGCGAAAAAGGTTGTAACGGAGGCACCGGCACAGATTGTAAAGAACTGTCAACGGGGGCACTTGAAAGTTTGATAGAAGCCAGAAGACAACAAATGCAAAGATTATACTTAGATGGGCAAAATACTTCCGGAATGTCTGAAGTGGATAAAGACGAAATTATACAAGAGCGTATAAAAGATTCTATTGAAGAACACTGGAAACCCGGTCTTTATGATAGAAATTATGTTGATCGCTCAAAAAATAAACTGGTAACCCAAGTGCCAAACAGTGCTTTGGAAGAAATTTATCATGCTATGCATAAATATACTCCCGAAGATCATAAAAATTGTTCGGCATGCGGTTACGGAAACTGTAAGGATATGGCAATAGCTATTTATAACGGGTTGAATAATCCTCATAATTGCCATTATTATCAGCATAAAATGCTTGAGACAAATTCCGAAAAAAGAAGAAACGCTATGTCTGAATTCCAAAGTTTAATACTTAATGAATTTAACGCAGAAAAATTGCTGGCTAAATTCAATCCAATAGTAAAAGCAATTGAAGGAATAGCTTTCCAGACATCTATTTTGTCAATAAATGCTTCAATTGAAGCTGCTCATGCAGGAGAAATTGGTGCCGGGTTTGATATTGTTGCAAAAGAGGTAAAATCACTTGCTGAAAAATCCAAGGAAGAAGCAAATAAAATTTATTCTTCATTATCGGATTTGCAAAGTGTATTAGACGGTGCAACAGAACAATTTGAAGCTCAACTTAAAGCTTTTCTTTCAGAGGAAGATAACCAAGAAACAGACAAAAATACAAAAAAAGAGTCGTGTGAGCCGGCTTCTTCATTAAAGTAAAATATCTTATAACCTCAAAAAATTTAAAGTACTGCAGTTGTGTTAAATATGACATATAAGCCTATTTTTGATATTTAATCAGATTAGATTTCTTGTGAAACCTCTTTTGTCGAGTTCATTATCAAGCTGCAGTTATCAATTATATTGTTTACTTGCTCTTCACGTACCGTATTATTTTCTGATAAATGTGAAACTTCTTGTAAAATGGTCTTTAAAGGCGGTTCGATTTTTTCCGAAACTTTTTCCAACAACTGTTCTTTTGAAAAAAAGCATTGCTGGGCCTCTAAGTATAATTTCGCTTGATATAGTGCTATTCCGACCTGTGTACAGATGTTTCTTATTATATTAAGCTCTTCTTCTGTCAACCTGACGACTTCTGTGGTAAATTCCATGCATAACAGTCCCATTATATTTTGATAATGAAGAATGGGAAAATTATAACTTGATTTTACACCGGCATCTTCAAACAGTTTTATAAAACCGGGACTTTTTTTATTTTGTTTAATATACTCATCCCAGTTGTATATAATCAATTCTTCTTTGTTCAGCAGAGGTTCAATATATTCAAGTTCTTCGGGATTATTCCACGCGTATTGAACAAAGCTTTTTTCGCCGTAATTTGATAAATATTCCGAATCTTTATCGGCAGGCAAGTATCTCTTTTTTTCGGCATCATATTCAGACAGAAAAACCCTATCTGCTTTAAAAAATTTTCTGATATTTTTTACGAAAAGTTTTTTAATCATGGTTTTATCTAAAGATTTTCTCATTATTTCGATTATGCTGCTGCTCATTTTTTCTTTTGCTTCCTTTTCGCTTTTGTAAAGACGAGCTTGATTAATTGCTATTCCTATTTGGTCTGCAAGAGCTTTTACCAGCTGAATTTCTTCTTCGATAAATTTGCCTTTCTTATTTAAATAATGTATTGCTAAAACTCCTAAAAGCTTTTGTGAATAAAATATTGACGTGGCAAATCCCGATTGGGTTTTATATTCTCTGAAATGTTTTTCAATCGGGGTGTTGTAAAAGTTGTTCTGCGCCAAAAATTTATCTAAATCGGTAATTATAACATCTTCATTATTTTTATTTTTGGCAATCAAATCAGGAAGCTCTTTTTCAATGTCAAATCCTACCATACTTTTTACTTCAGGCGAAAGTACATATTATGTTTTTACCGGCAAAAATTTATTGGTTTCATCATCGTATGCTATAATAAAGCAGCGGTCTGCCCTTAGTGCTTTTGCTATTTTTTCAACTATTATTTTTTCCAGTTCATCTATGTCTAAAGTGCTTCTTATTGCCGATGTTATTTTTCTTAAAAGAGATTCTCGCTCAAGTGCTTCTTTTTCTTTTTTATATAACTCTGCCTGACGGATTGCTATATAAATTTGTGAGCCGACTGTTTCTAAAAATTCAAGATTTTCTTCAATTACATTTCTATTATCTTCTTTTTCCGATAAAAACATTCCGCCCCAAATCATATTTTCTTCACTTCTCAGGGGAATACAGGCAATAGAATTAATGCCGATTTCTTTGTATATTTGCGCAACCTTTGCAGGCATATCGGAGTTGCTGATGTCATTTACTATTTTTGTTTTCTTTTCACGCATTAAGTAGCTTGACCAATATTTGATTATTTCGCCAAAACCAGAATGGCTTTTGTAGCTTTTTATGTTTTTGTTGTAAATGTATTCTCCTACGGCAACACTTTCTTCAGGTGTTTCGCGTATAAGCTGTCCGATAGTAGCTCTTTGAAATTTAAATAATTCAGCTAATTCCTTGCATATATCAGATAGTAAAACCTCCAATTCCAAAGACTTTCTTGAGGCTTCAATTATTTTTTTTGTTGCTTCTGCCTTTTTAAGCTGAGCCTGATTCATTTCGTATAAATTTGCTCTGTGAATTGCCAATACCGCTTGATTTCCAATGTTTTTTATTATATTTATTTCAGAATCGGTTATTTCGTGACCATTGGTATAATGAGCGGACAAAATTCCCAGAAGCTCGTTTTGGTAAAACAATGGCAGAACAAGAAGAGAATTTATATCATATTTTTCAAATGTATCTTGTTCGGTTTGTAAAACTTGTTTGTCTGTGTCAAAAAATATTTCTTTATTTTTAACAAGAATAAATTTGCCTTTTTTTGCTGCTTCTACAAGACCGGGTACAATTGTTTGAACATCTTGTCCCCTGCAGCTTGAAACTTTGTCCGAAGATATATATTCATGTTCAATAGGTAAAAATTTGTTGAGCCTTTTGTCATAATCTACAATACAGCATCTGTTTGCATTGAAGGTTTTGCAAATAGTTTCTATAATTATATTTTTAGTTTTGTTTACGTCAAGTGTTTCTTGAATTACATTAATTATATTGTTAAAGGTATCTTTTTTTTCATTAAAAAAAGGCTCAGGCATTTTTTCCTCCTAATATTAATTTAAATCAGTATTACAAATAATAAACCCCCAATCGGGCATTTTAAAAAGGATTAAAGGTGGAATTTATATTAACGTTTTGAAAGACTAATGCTGAAAGACTTCTTTTATATAATCCAAATAATTTTGATTATTTGTGTTTTTAGCTAACTCTTGGTAAATAAAGTCTAAATCTTCCCTTTTTGCGCTTTTGTTTTCGATTATTTTTTCAAGTGTCGGGGCTAGTTTAAATTTTACGGCTTCACTAGAATCTTTTGCCAACAGTTTAACGGCTTTCACATAATCTTCAAAATCAAGATTTTTTAAAACCTTGCTTATTATGAATACTTTTGTTGTATCTTTTGCATCCGTAATTAAAAACTCATAAGCTTTTTTATAATCTTGCGAGCCGTTAAGCCTTAAAAGATAGGTTTTTTCTTCAACTTTGCCAAGAATATTCATATTTTCAATGTTTTGTAGAATTTTTTTAGCATATTCCAGGCGCAGCTCCTCAGGCAGTAAAAATAATTTTTCAAAAAGTTTTATTTTACTTTCATCATCTGATTCTTTAATTGCCGAGTTGAATAAATCGGCAAGTTCTTCTTTTGGTAAATTGTCAAATTTTTCTACAACCTCAGGAATGAGAGTTTTTTCTTTTATCGCTTCTGAAATATAATTTTTTTGCATTTTTTGAGGTAATCTGTCAATATTTTTTATTAATTCATTTTTTTCAACAGGTTCAGATTGTGACCAAAGTTTTGCAAAACAAGGGGCAAAATCTTCATCCTGAATGAATTTTATATTTTTTGTCAAATAATGCTTTAATTTTTGGTCTTTATTAAAACGTTCCAATATTTCATTAAAACATTTTGTCCTGTCCCCTGGCTGTAAGTATTCCATTGCTTCAATAAGGGCAACTTTCACGCTGGAATTGTGCTTATAGGCAGGGTTGTTTAAAAGTTCAAGCCATTTTTCATAAGCTTTATTTTTTGGGGTAAAGAAAATCTTTTTTATAACATATCTGGCATCTTTGCTGTTGATAATTTCAGGACAGACCGCTCTTAGGCAGCCTTGATCAATTACATATCCGTTAATAACATTTAGCGAATATAAATTATTTAAAACATTTTGTTTTGGATGGTCATCATAGCTTTCCAGCCCTAAAAGCTTTGATGGTACAATATTTTTTGGAGAGGCAAGAGAATCGTCTATAAATTTATTAACTACAAAGCCTGATTCTAAATCTGCGAAAAATGTTTTTACCATTTGGGTTTTTTTGCCAAGAGCCTCGGGCCAATAAAGCCCGCCCCGGTTTAATTCGGCAAATATTCCATTGTTTTGGGCATTTTTCTGAGCTTTGTTATATAGTTTTATAACATACTGTTCGCCGGTTTTTTGGTTTTCCAAGCCTTCAAGGCGATAAACTCTCCCGTAAGAGCCGCTTCCCTCAAATTTTAGATTAATACTTTTGTCATAAGATAAAATTCCGGCACCTTTAAGTGTTTTTTCTAACTGGCTTAAAGCGGTTTCGGATTTTTCATTAATAAGTTGTACAAATTCTCTAAAGCCTTGAAAAACATCTTTAATGGTTTGCGTTCTTTGATTTTTAGGTATTTTCTCAATCCATTCGGAAGGCAAATTCCCTGCAAAACTATTGTCAAAAATATCCGTTGCAAGTTTTTTTACATCATCGCAAGGAAAAACTGTTTTTCGCAGGTAACTTGTAAGCCCCGTAAAGCTTATTTTTTTGTCGTAATTTGAATTTATTGACGGCATTAGAAAACCCTTTACACAAGACTATAAAGTCTTATGAAAATAAAAATTGCTTTTGGTGGGATGGAAAAATACAAAAATTTACAAATTTAAAGATTTTTTATATTTTACAATTCTTATTCTTCCTCTTCTTCTGCCGGAGTCATGCTGTTAAGTTTTTCAATTTCTTTTGCAATTTTTTGAATAACTTTAATTAATTCCTGTTGATAATTTTGAGCTTGTTTGTAAGTTTCAGAGTCTTCATTCAGGCTTAATGTAGTAATTATTTCTTCTATGCTTTGTAAGTCTGTAAAATTGGTGTTTATGTCTTCCAAATTTTCCTGAAAATTTGCGTATGCCTTATTGAAGGCCTTTATATGGGCTTTGTTAACAACATTAATAACTTCGTTTCTTGAGAAAGGCTGTTTATTGGCGGCCAAGTTTTCTTCCATAACCCGGCAGTATATTTGTAAAAATTTTGAAATAGTTTTTTCTTCGCCAACATTATTTTTAGTAAGTTTTTCTTTTATTTGTTCAAAAACCTGTGAGGGGATATTTGACATGTCTTTTGCGTTTAAGCCTTTTGTTAAAACCTCTTTGATAAGATTTCTGTCGTTAATTGCATTTTTTGCTTCTTGAATAGTATCTAAAAGACTTTTTAACTGTTCTTCAGGTTTAATAACTTGATTGAAAAACGATACTATTTCTTCATTAAGCCCGAGAGATTCAACAAAAAGTTTTAAAGTCCTGTTTTGATTTTTTTCATCTAACAGGTTTAATAATATAGTTCCAAGACCGTCTTTTGAGTCCATTTTGAATTTGGTTTTATCTTGACCGACTAAGTAATCTCTACCCATAAGTCTTTTAAATCTTGTTATATTACCGTTTTGTATGTTTTTCATTATTTTGTATTCTATTTCGGTTAAATCACTTGCTCTAAAGGCTCTATTGGCATAATTTTTAAGATTTGTCATTACGCTTAAATTTACGGATTTATTTTGTGAAGGATTTTCTAAAATATTTAAAATGTTGTGCAATATATCAATAGGATTATTCAGCACACTGCATTTTTCAAGATTTTGCCTAAAAAGATTTAACGCATGTTGATTTTCCGGTGCATTTCTATTTTCATTTTTATAAAGAGATCTTATAAGGTTATTTATGACTTCCTTCATTTGACTTTGATGTTTGGGCTGTATATAACTTTTTATCATGATTTCGCAGCTGGTGTTAGTGTTTTTAATTGAATTGCCAATTAATTTTTTCATATCTTTTTGAGGTAATTGTTTTTGAATTTCTTCCATTGTTTTTTTTAATTCGGCAAAATTTGCAATAAAATCTTTTGGGTTAGATTTAATAATATTATCTAAAATATTTTTAATTTCTTCATCTTCATCTGCAAAAACGTTTTTCATTTCATTTAAAATCGGATATAGTGCAATTACAGATTCTTTATTGTAATTATTTCTAATAATATCTGCTCCCGCCTGTGCTTGTTGATATAATTCCTCTAATTTGGCAAATTTTTTCATATCAGAAATAGTTTGAACTGTTTCTATAAAGAAATCTTCCCACTCCTTATTTACTTTGTTAACTTCTTCTTTATCTATTACAGGTATTTCAGGAAATGCCGGTCTGACTTGATACTTGTTAAAAAACATTTCTTTATATTTTTTGATGGTTTTTTTATCTAAATAAGACATGGCGATAAAAAGTGATCTGTATAATTGTTCTGATTTTTGCTGGGGGGATTTTGTATTGTTATAAAGATCGTATTGGGTACCAATTAAATCAGAGAAAATTGCCTTGTTCAGCTTTGACTCTGCACGATAATTTTCTGCCCTGATTTGCTTTATTAAATCATAAGGATCAGCTATTTTCATTCCCAATTCAACCCTGGTAGATTCTTCAAGAGCTTGTTTCATAAGGTTTGGCTTGGTTTGAAGTTCAAATAATTTATCTATAAGTTCTTCGTCTGTTTTTGGGTTAAATTTTTTGTCTATCCAATTAATTAGCACATAAGAATATTCAAAATTTTCTGTTATATCTTTAATTTTTTTAATTTCTTCCCTTGGTGTTTTAATTTCTTTTAAACTTTCTTTTATAAGTTTTTTTATATTTTCTAAAATTTTATCTTCCACCTCATCGAGTTCCTGGTGAGTTTTTGCGGTTGATATTTTATCTTCAAAGGTTTCCCCCAAAAGTAAATCGTATAAACCTATTTTTCTTAAAAGAAGTTTTAATTTATGATTTTGGGGCAAATTATCAAAAGTTTCTTTTGAATCAATTCCAAAGAGTTTAATTTTTTCTTCCAAGGACATTTTAGAAATAATTTCTTTAGAATAAGCTGCTTGAGGCAGTTGGTTTGAACCTTTTATAAAAGAAAACCATTTTTGTTCGATTTGTTCGGCACTGTCTTCAATTTTTTCAAGTTTATCTGTATTGATTTTAACATTTTTATTTTTTTGTAATATGTTTATCAGTTCATTGAGCTTTTTTTCATCTGTGCCGATCTCAAAAACGCTGTCAATAAGTTTAAGAAATTCAGTATAAAGCTTAGGGCTGTCCCCTTCGAGTACTATGTCATTAAAAATAGGAAAAGTTTCATTTTGGAAATCTATCAATTTTTTCAGTTTTTTATTTTCCGGGACATAAGGTTTGTTAATTCCGTAATCAGATAACAAGTCATTTACTTCGAGTCCGGTTTGCCATGTCGTACTGTCGAGAATAAATCCTTTAGGTCCCCCGCAAAGGTCGGCTGAAGCATAGTTAGTTCTTTCATAGCCTGCCAAATCTTTCCAGAAGGGAGTGTTTTTGCTTTGGAATCTTACTTTTTCTCCTGCACCCCAGCTGTTATCTTGGAATAAAACTTCTTTTTGGCTGATTTCTCCTGTTTTAGAATCGGCAACCAGCATTGTTTTTATATCACCAATGTATTGGGCATGCCCTGAAAAAGTGTCATAATCGACATTTGTACCCATTACTCCGCTTTTGCCGGTTTCTTTAATTTGTTTAATCGAAGATAATAAATTTTCATTTATATAGTAAGGTCTATCTGTCATTTGTTCTGCTATTCTTACTTGCTCGCCGGAAAAAAGACCAGAATGCCCTTCTTCTGAAAGCCAAAATCTGCCTTTTTGTCTTCCAATATAATCGTATAATGTGTTTAAATCATTTGAAATGATTTTATTATATTTTTTATATTCTTTTTCAACAACTTTTGTCATTGAAGGAAGCATTGATTCAATTCTTTTTAAAATAGCTTCTTCTTCTTGATTGAATTTATAAATGTTTTTGTCCGGCGGAGTATTTTCACCCCTTTTTAGTGCTTTTTCGGCATTTATTTCATACTGTTCGATGCTGTCAAATTTGGCTTTTAATTTATCTAAAGTCTCTCTTGATAAAATATCTCCTCTTTTTTCAAGCTTTTTAAGTATCATTTGAACAGAATTAGGGGCTTTAATTTTTTGACTTATTTCTATTTGACTATAATAAAGTTGTTCTATTAAGCCTTTTACTTCTGATAATTTTTCAAAAACTTCTACCTGAGAGTTTTCAATATCAAAGGCTATTGACAAATTCTTAACTGTTGATTCAGAAAGTTCCTGTGCCATGAATTGGTCTATAAGCCCATCTGCTATTGATAAATAATTTCCAATGCCAAAAATATTTCCTATTTCAACTATTCTTTTTTCTGATATAGGATTTTGCAACTCCTGAGATACTTGTTTTAATGTTTTTTCAATAATCTCTTTTTCGGGTTTTACTTTTAAAATTGAAGCATAATAATCTATCAAATCATTTGTCGGATTATTTAAAAAATTAGCCAAGTCTGCAGTTAATAGGGAATTTAAAAAATGTTGTCTGGTGCCTATTCCAAGTGCCTTTAAAATCATATCAATTTTATTTGGTATATTAACCTCAAATTCCTTTTGCATTTTTTTAAGATATTTTAATAGGGAGTCTTTGTTCGGTTCTTTGCCAAGTATTTTTGCGACTTTGTCAGTATTATTGTTTTCTTCGAGATCTTTAATTAAATCTTCCAGTCGTTTGCTTATGAGTTGAACATCAGACGGAAGGTTAAATTCTGCACAGAAAGAGTCATTATTTTCTTTTACAAGACAACTTTTTTCAGTACAGATTCTAATATCTGCGGCTATTTTGAAAAGTCTTTTGTACTCTTTTGCTTTTTTATTCAAACCTTTACTTGAAGGAAGTTGCGCACTGTATTGAGAATACAAATCATAAAGCTGATATAATTCTTCACCTAATCTGTTGCCTTTTTCTTTATCAATGTTGCCAACAAAAGATTTAACAAGGGTGATGATTTTTTGTTTTTTTAGTACTTCGGCTTCTTTGGGGTGTATTCTAAAATTTTCATCTTCCGCTTCTTGAATTTTCATAACACTTTTAGAAATTTTTCTTAATTCTTCAGAAGATTTTGAAGGAAATTCTTGTTTTAAAATATCAAAGGCTTTTTGATAAATAGAAGAAATTACTTCAATGTTTTTGTTAAAATTTTTATAAGCTTCTTTTGCACCAATATTATCAAGTATTTTACTTTCTGTTATAGATTGAAGATCTTTTCTTGTTTTGGACAATGTTCGCAAATAATTTTGAATGGTTCCATCTTCTCCTTCTAAATCCGGATACATTTTTGAATCGTTAAACATTTCGTAATTTTGGCTGTCGTAGCCTATATAATATTCAACAGAATTTGAACCGCTTCCTGTTGTTCCTGCTACATTCATCCATTGAAAAACAGATGAATCTATAATTCTATAGCCTTTTTTTATAAGAGAGTTGTAGTCTATATAAGTTTTTGCAATAGGGATTTTTATTTTTTTCCCTAATTTTGTAATGTCAAAAACATACATTTGAGGATTGTCGTCAAGTTCCATGTATATTGAATTAATATAAGCAACTTTGTCTTCGTATGCTACAGCCTTTCTGGCATATGAAATTGCGGCACATATACCGTGTCTTACTTGGTCAACATCTTTAATATTAGGTCTTATGTTTTCAGGAGTTCTTATAACGATGTCATTGAGTATTTCGGATAAAACTTTAACTTTTTTATCTTTTAATTGTTTATTTATGGAATATTCTCGGCTCATCATTATTGATAATTTGTTTAATACTTCAATTTTTTCCGACAGAGTACATTCTGAAGATGCCAAAAAGTAATCAATGTTCCTTTTTGTTCTTTGGCGGTCTATTTCAAAATCCTCTGATTCTTTCGGGGATAAACCTTTTGGCGGAGTATTAAAGGCGTAAGAATTTAATATTTTATTTCTATATTTAATTGCTTGTGCCTGTTGCTGAAATACAGGATTGGAAGAAATTTCTTTATTTGTGATTAAAAAATTTTCATTTTCCGTTTTGGAAAATATTTGGTTTAACTGTTTTATAAAATCAGCTTTTTTAGGTGAAGTGCTTTTTTCTAAAGATGTTCTTAGGGTGTTTTCCAGAAGATTTGCCCAATTATTATTTTGCTTTTGATCCATTTGTGCAATATTTGATTTGGTGTTTAAAAAATTGCCTAAAGGTGAATTCTCAAAATAGCCGTATTTCAGATTTTTTGTAACAGAAAGTAAAAGAGAAATATCTTCATCATCTCCATTTTTTGCAATATCTTCTAAAATTGTTTTAATTTGTCGGCTTCTAATGTCTGAAATAGAGCCGGAATTTGATGTAAGCTCTAAAAGGATATTTCTTTCATTTCTTTGTCTTTGACTAAAAGAAATAAAGTTTAACTTTGTATTTTTGATATTGTTTACTTTTTGATTTTCAGCACCTGTTTTTATCAGCATAACCCTTTAAAATCCTCTAAATGTATTTACTTTACAGCACACGATTTTGCCATGTTATTTTTTAAAACATCTAAAGATTTTTTTTGCTAGTTTAATAAAAAAAAGTAGAAATAAATTCATTTTATAGCTTAAAATAAGGCTTTTAGCCTTGTAACATTTTGTAAACACTTTCAGGGCGGGAAAAATAAATTTTCCCGCCCTGAAGGCAATCAATATTAAATGTAATTTATAACGTTTTTTCTTCTGTCGGGGGCTTTAGGGTCGGGGTATTTTTTATAGCCTAAAGTGATTGCGTAATAAGGCTCGTAATTTTCCGGTATATTAATTTTTTCAGCCCATTTTTTCCCGTTTTTTCCCTTGAAAAGAAAAGTAATCAAGCCAATCCAGCAGGTGCCCATACTCATTGATTCTGAAGCTAAAATCATGTTTTGCGTTGCCGCAGAGCAGTCTATTATACTTGTAGGTGAACTTTTTTCACCTGATATTACAATTATCATAGGGGCATTGTAAAAAATATTGTAATCTTTGTTTGCAGCCATTTTGCGAAACATTTCGTTTTCGTGGTTTATAAATTCTTTTTTGGATTCGTTACTGAGGGTTTTAATCAACTCTTTATCCTGAATAACGGTAAAATGCCATGGCTGCATGTTGCAGCCGCTTGGCGCATACATACCTGCCTTGAGAATCAGGTCTAAATCACTTTTTTTGACAGGTTCATCGGAATATACCCTGACACTTCTTCTGTTTAAAATGTTTTGTATAACACTGTTCATAAATCGCCTCCAAGTTTTTCAGACACGATTTATTTAATCATGAAAACAATTAATTTTGAATCAGATTTAAAGGTGTTTTTTCAAAATTTCCGCAAGTTGACTTCTTGAATGCAGACCGGTAAGCTTTTCAACAACATCTCCATCTTTAAAAACAAGAAGTGCAGGAATACTTGCGATACCGTATTGGGCAGATTTGTTTTTTCCGTTATCGACATTTAATTTTCCGATGAGTGCTTTTCCCGAAAAATCTTTTGCAACTTCATCCATAATCGGAAGCTGCATTCTGCAAGGCCCGCACCAGGTAGCATAAAAATCAACCAAAACAGGTTGAGTGCTTCTTTTTACTTCGGCATCAAAATTTACATCGTTTAGTTCAATCACATTTGTCATAATAAATCTCCTTTATATATTAATATTAATATATTCATATTAACATATATTTAAAAAATGTCAACCCTTTATTATTTTATTTGCTTAAAACATTCTTTTATCATACTAAGAACGTATGATTTTTTATAAAAAAAATTATGCTAGAATTGGTCTTGAAAAATTAATTATTTTGTATATAAGGAGAAATTTATGAAAAGCTTAGTAGTTGATGATGATTTTTTTAGCAGGCGGATACTTCAAACAATTTTTTCAGGCTACGGTGAATGTCATGTTGCCGTGGACGGAAAAGAAGCTCTTTTTGCTTTTGAGCAGGCAACGGCAGAAGAGTCACCTTATGATGTAATTTGTCTTGATATAATGATGCCTGAGATGGACGGTCAGGAAGTTTTGAAAAAAATTCGCGAATTTGAAGAAAGAAAAGGAATATTCGGAAGTGATAGTGTAAAGATAATTATGACCACAGCTCTTGACGATAGTGAAAATATAAAAAAGGCTTTCAGGGAGCAGTGTGAATCTTATTTGATTAAGCCTATCAGCAAATCAAAACTTATAAGTATTTTAAAAGATTTTAAACTTATCGATTAATTTTAAATACTTAAAATCGAAGGAATTAAAAATTGTTCTTGGAAAAAATTAAAAAATTAAAATATATAGATATTGCCTTGCCG
>DAOQAU010000047.1:0-12856 GCA_035354275.1 Candidatus Gastranaerophilaceae bacterium | reverse complement strand
ACTTTGAAAATGCAAAACAATACTTAGAAGAAAACGACGGTGCAGGAAACACATTCAAGGCTACTTCAAAACCGGTTCTTATCGGTACTGCGGTAGTCGGTGCTACTACCATGATTTTTTCTTTGATATTATTAATTAAAGAAACTTTAGGCATTCAGCCTGAAATGATACTTAACGTATTAAATCCATATACTTTATTAGGATTTATTTCCGGCGGTGCTGTAATTTATTGGTTCTCAGGTGCTTCTATGCAAGCTGTTACAACAGGTGCATATTCAGCGGTTGAGTTTATTAAAAAACACATAAAACTCGGCGAAAATGACGATAAAAAAGCCAATGTTGAAAATTCAAAACAAGTAGTAAAAATTTGTACACAATACGCTCAAAAAGGTATGGTGAACATATTTATTTCTCTGTTCTCATTTGCACTTGCTTTTGCTTTCTTGTCAGCTCCATTTAACGGGAACAACGCTCCTGTAGCGTTCTTTGTCAGCTACTTGATTGCAATAGCAGTATTTGGCTTGTTCCAGGCTGTATTTATGGCAAATGCCGGCGGATGCTGGGATAACGCTAAGAAAATCGTTGAAGTCGATTTGAAAGAAAAAGGAACTCCTCTTCATGATGCCACCGTAATCGGTGACACCGTAGGCGATCCTTTCAAAGATACTTCATCTGTTGCGATGAATCCGATTATTAAATTCACAACATTGTTCGGATTGTTGGCAATGGAAATTGCGATTTCACCTGCGTTTAACAAATACGCGCATATCGCAGGTATCGTGTTCTTTGTGATTGCGTTGATATTCGTAATTCGTTCTTTCTACGCAATGAGAATCCCTGCTAAAACAGAATAGATATTTACATTTTTCTGTTTAATATTAGGCGGCTTCGGTTTTAAAAAACCGAAGCCGCCTTTTTTAATTTTTTTTGTTAAAATTGGTATATGAATGTTCAGATTAAAAATAAATTTTATTTTGGGGTTTTAATTTTAATATTTTTGTTAGGGTTTTTTTTAAGAGCCAAGGGGCTTTTGTCAAATCCTTCAATGTGGCATGACGAGTCTGCTTTGGCTTGGAATGTCAAGTTTAAAAGTTATTTTGATTTATTATGCGCACATCTGAGATTTTTGCAGATAGCCCCGCCTTTATTTATGGTTTTTGCTAAGTTAATGACATGGCTTTTTGGCGTTACAAATACGGTCGGGGAATTTGACTTTGTTGTCAGATTAATTCCTTTTTTATTTTCAATCCTATCCGTGTTTGTTTTTTACTTTATTCTTAAAGATGTTTTTAATATGAAAAAAACAATCATTTTTGCTATGTTTTTGTTTGCAATAAACAATGTTTTAGTAAATTATTCCTTTGAATTTAAGCCTTATTGCTCAGACATGTTTTTTGTTATGTTAGTCTTGTTGATATTTTTAAAAATTGATTTTTTAAAAATTAATTTAAAAAAAATTCTTTTAATTTCAATGATTTTGTCAAGTTTTGTTTGGTTTTCTTTTGTGTCTTTATTTGCGATAGGGGCAGGCTTAATATATTTAATATTTAAAAAAACAGATTTTAAGAGAATTTCAGTATTATTTTTGCCTTTTTTGTTGAATTTTTTGCTGTATTCAAAAATCTATCTGCTTGGTGCTTATATTAATAACAAGAATGGAATGGTGACCTTTTGGGCAGATAAATTTATATCGGCTGATTTTTCTAATTTTATTTATTTGTTTTCACAAAACATAACTTACTTTTTTATTCCGTTAAAATCAGCTTTATTTATTGTAATTTTAGCCTTGTATGGGATTTTTATCTTCGTAAAAGAAAAACGCTTTAATTTTGTAATTATGGCTTTATTGATTTTTTCATTATCCGTAGCCTCTTCTATTCTTCATATTTACCCCTTTTCTCAAAGGTTAATAATATTTTTTATCCCGCTTATTATAATATTTATTTCAAAACCGCTTGACCAAATAAGTTTAAGCAAAAAAGTGAAATCAATAATGATTTTGATGTTGTTGTTTTTTATTACGTTTCCTCAAATTAAAAAAACATCTGAAAGTTTTACTTCCGTAAAAATTAATAAAGGGCATTTTGGCAAAGAAATGATGCAATATTTGGCGCAAAATATAAAACCAGATGACATTATTCTTTTTAACAGCGGGTCTAATGCCGATTTTTATTACTATTCATCTTTTTATAATTTGAAAAACAAATTTATACAAGAAAAAGTTAATGAAGATAAAGATGAAGCGTATTTAAAATTTTTACAAGGGTTAAAAAAAGGCAATTATTGGTTTTTTATGCCATACGATTATACTTCCGAAAGAAGAGTTACAAATTGCTTTATGAACTGGGCATACAAAAACCAAAAAGTATTAAGCAAAGCCGAATCAACAAGAAGTGTTTTAATGTACGTAAAAATCCGATAAAACTCGACTATTTATTTAATTCTATTTTTTTAACTCTTGTTTGGATGTCTTCGACTATTTTTCTGTTAATCGATTGAAGCTCGGCAAAAACCGCAATTAAACCTGTTTGGACACCGGTTAAAATGAGTATTGCAGAAAGGATAAGGGATTGAATATGCCCTGAGCCTTGCGCGTGGGAGTAAAAATACAAAAATCTTGCGCCGATAAAAAAGCCGGCAAGTAAAAAGATTGAGCCGATAATGGCAAAAAATCTGAATGGTCTGTACACGATAAACATCCTCATCATTGTAAAACTTGAGCGTCTGATATAGTCAAACATATTTTTCATTAATTTTGATTTGCGAAGTTCGGGATTAACTCGAACAGGGACACATGCAATTTTAAGCCCCTTTGCTCTTGCCTGAATTATTGTTTCAAGGGTATAAGTGTAATTGTCAAATATATTAATTTTAAGCGCAGCATCTTTTGAGAATGCTCTAAAGCCGCTGGGGGCGTCTTGAATATCGGTTGAACTTATAACTCTCATAACCCATGAACCCAGTTTTTGAAGCATTTTTTTTGTGAAGGAAAAGTGCTTTATTTCTTCAACAGGACGTGTTCCGATAACTATATCGGCTTTTTTTTCAAGAATAGGCTTAATCAACTTTTGAATATCATCTGCGCAATATTGGTTATCTGCATCTGTATTTACAATTATGTCAGCTCCTAAATCCAAAGATTTAGCCAATCCCGCACTAAAAGCCCTTGCAAGCCCCCGATTTGTTTGGAAATCAATAAAATTTTCCACTCCGCTTGCTTTTGCAGCTTCTATTGTTTTATCTGTGCTTCCGTCATTTATAATTAAAACTTGGATTTCATCTATGCCTTCAATTTTTTCAGGCAAATCGCTAAGTGTTTTTGAGATAGTTTCTTCTTCATTGTAACAAGGTATTTGAATTATTAACTTCATTTGTATAAATTTCCAATCTTTATTATATAATTATATTAAAAATTTGGAGAGTTGCAAATTTTTTAAAAATAGGAGTGTTGTATGAAACCTTTTAACAAAAAAGTTCTATGGATATTTTTGGCAGTTTTAGTTTTGGGTACATTTTTGCGATTGCTTGGAATTAACAAGCCTGAAGGGCTTTGGAATGATGAATACGTAAGCTGGTATGTTGCATCAATTCCTTTTGGAAAAGAATTTATTAATCAGGTCTTTGCACAATGCCACATGCCTTTTTATTACTTATATTTGAAATTTTTCATGAATTTTGGGCAAAGCGACTTGGCTCTGCGCTTAAGTTCGGTTTTTGCAGGAATGTTATCAATTGTTGTGATGTACTTTGTGGGAAGGGAATTTAAAAATAAACGTTTGGGTATATTTTGTGCGATTTTTACTGCGATAAGCTCATTTTTAATCTACTATTCTCAGGAAGTCAGAATGTATGAAGTACTTTTTTTAATCAGTGCTTTTTCTCTTTTATATACACTTAAGCTTGTAAAAAATCCTAAACCTCACAAAATATTTTTATATTTTCTTTCGCTGTTTTTAATTCTTTTTACGCATACAATAGGTTTTGTTTATGTGTTTTTCAGTTTATTTTTTGTGAGTTACATGCTTATAAATAAAAATGTTAAATACAAAAAAACAATTTCTTCGCTTTGGATTTTTATTATATTGGGTTTTCTTGTCTTCTCACCGCTTACGTTTAAAATATTTACAGAATCATCTTATTCACAGTGGTGGGGACATTTTACTTTTTCAAAAATTTTGTTTTTGATTAGCGATTATTTTTCGCCTGTTTTAACAAGTTTGGTTAATGCACCGGATAATTTCTTTTATAATTTTTCGACCAAATTCTTTATTTTTGCTATTTTACCTTCTTTATTGGCAATTTACGGTACTTACAGGGCAATACGAACCGGCAAAACAGAGGCATTAGGTCTTTTCTTGGTTGTGCTTGGAACTTTGAGTGTTCTTTCCATAGCCGCTGCTTTCGGAAAAATGGTTTTTATTACAAAATATTCAATAGAAATTTATCCGATTTTGATAACAATTTTTTGTTTCGGAATTTCAGAAGTGAATAACAGAAAGTGGAAGTATTTTCTTGCTTTATCTTTTTGTTTTATTCAACTTCTTTATCTTTTTACAATGCCTGATTCTGCAATAAAAAGAGTTCGCACCGAAGGACATAAGCTTGCTGCAGATTTGATACTCGGTGCTGAATTAAAAAAGGGTGATTTTGTTTTGCTGGAATACTATCCTAAAGAAAGGTTTGAAAGATATTTTGATTTTGAAGGATTAAATGTTATTTCAATAAATAAGGGAAATTTTTCGCAATATTTGACAGATAAAGAACTAGTCAAGGATAAAATTGAAATAAAAAAACAAGCTAGAGAAATTTTCTCAGCAAATGAAAGTAATTATTTTGATAAGAAATTAAAAAAAGAGATTTTTCAAAAAATGAAAAAGGGGCAAAAAATCAGCGTTATTTTTTTAAATAGCGTTTCTATGATTTCCCCAAATAATTTAAAGAAAATTGCTTTTGATGATAAAGCATATGAAAAAACACCGTTTTTGTTTTCAGTTTTTTCTTACTTGAAAAATGAAACAATAGAATCAATGTTAACTGAGTTAAAGCCAGTAAAATTAGAACAAAAAGGCTCCTGGCTTTGTGCTACTTTTAAAAAATAACACAAAGGGGCGGCTTTTTTAAAAAGCCGCCCCTTTGTGTTGGATTAAATTACGCTTGCAGTAAACGTTTTAATTCATCCGGTCTTGAGGACCTTGCGATTGCATCATCAAGCGTTATCAATTTTTTCTGATATAAATCTTTCAATGACATTTCAAGAGTTTGCATGCCTATTGCGTTATTCATTTGAATTGTAGAATAGATTTGTGCTGCTTTAGCTTCTCTTATAAGGTTTGCTATTGCGGGTATAACAAGCATTATTTCTTGAGCCATGACACGACCTTTTTGGCTTCCGTCAGGCTGTAACCTTGGCAGGAGAGTTTGTGCAAAAACCGCAACAAGCGAATTGGAAAGCTGAATTCTGATTTGCTGTTGTTGTCCTTCGGGGAATACATCAATAATACGGTCAATCGTTTGGCCGGCTGAAGATGTGTGAAGGGTTCCAAAAACCAAGTGCCCTGTTTCTGCAGCAGTAAGTGCAAGGCGTATTGTTTCAAGGTCTCTCATCTCACCCACCAGTATGATGTCAGGGTCTTCTCTTAAGGCTGATTTAAGCGCGTTTGCAAAGGAGCGGGTGTCTTGTCCTAATTCTCTTTGATGCACTATACTTTTTTTAGAAGCATGAACAAATTCAATAGGATCTTCGATTGTCAAAATATGTTCGCATTTTGATTCATTAATATAGTCAATCATGGACGCAAGCGTTGTTGATTTACCGCTTCCTGTAGGCCCTGTAACCAAAACAAGTCCGCGGGGTTTTTCAGCGGTTTTTCTAACCACTTCAGGTAATCCGAGTGATTCAAAAGAAGGAACAATGGATTCAATTACCCTGAAAGCTGCGGCGTAATTGCCTTTATCTTTATAGAAATTTACCCTGAAGCGGCTTAAACCTTGTATGCCGTAAGAAAAATCCAGTTCCCATTCTTGTTCAAGTCTTCTTCTTTGTTCATTAGAAAGCATAGGGAAAAGAAGAAATTCAACATCTTCAGGTGTTAGTGCCGGATAGTCCATTCTTTGCAAATTCCCGTCAACACGCATTATGGGAGGCAAATTTGCGGATATATGCAGGTCGGAGCCTTTTTTTTCTACAACTTTTTCCAGTAATTCTTCAATATGCATTTAACCAATCTCCTATCTATTTTTACATTATAGTATATTTTGCATAAATTTTTTTGATTGTAACAAAAGGTTAAAATTTTATTCCTAAATATAAAGAAAATTTTTAAATAGCCGACAAATAAATTGTTAGGATATGTGTGAGGGATAAGCCTCAACGATTAAGTGGTATAAAATCACTTTAATCTGTGGAAAGGGTATAAAAAATGGATAAATTTTTTAACATTGATGAAGCGATGATTGACTATTCAGAGATGACAAGTTTTAATTTTAATTCGCCGGATTATTTTGAATGCTGTGCACAAAAAGAAATTCCTCAAGAGTATGCACATCAAAAATATACTTTTAAATTCGGCAATTTTGATGTCGTAGATATGCTTCAGGCTGTATTTGCAAAGTAGGAGAAAGTTATGCCAAATATGTATGATGATTTTGAAAAAAGATTTGAAAATGCTCCGTTTTTTGCAGGTTGGGTGGAATTTGAAGTTAAACCGGCAAAAGCTGCACCGATTGTTAAAGCCGAGCATAAAGATATAGATGCGTTAAGCGCAGAGCTTAAATTGATTGAAGAGCAACTTGAAGAAATTTCGCTTAAAGAATTGCGCTTGGCTAATTTGGCTCAATTCTATCAATAATTTAAGACTGAAATAATCCGTTAATTTTATTTATTATTTCTTGCGGATCTATTTCGTTGGTAATTTTGTTTATGTCTTGGGCTATTTGATAAAGCTTTGCTGCTTCAATCTTATCACCTTTGATTGTGATTGCCCTTGCAAGATTAAAATGTGCAAGTGCGTAGTTGGGATTATATTCAATAGATTTTGTAAATAATTCTATTGCTTGTTGAACTCTTCCTAAATCGTCAAGGTAAATTACTCCCAAATTATTGTATGCAACATCATAGGTGGGGTCGTATTTTATTGCAAGTTCGTATTCTTTTATGGCTTCATCGGTGTCGCCTTTGCCCCAGTGTAGAAATCCCAAATTACAGTGGATTTTGGCATTTACCGGGTCCAATTCCAAAGCTGCTCTGTAAGTTGTAAGTGCATTGTCGTAATCTTCTTTGTCATAAAAAGCACTTCCTAAATTAACGTAAATGTCAATATCATCGGGTGTCAGAAGATAAGCACTTTGATAAGCACTTATTGCAGCATCCATGTCCTCTTTTGTTTCCTGATGCACAAAACCTAAAGTTTGTGCTATGACACTTGTCCATTGCTTGCCGGGATTTAAAATTATAGCCGCCTGATAATGTGAAACTGCCAAATCGACTTCACCTTTTAAGAAATAAATATTTGCAAGGTTTGAGTGAAATTCGGGGCGGTGAGGCATGATTTCAATCAATTTTTTATAAGTCTCTATTGCATTGTCATAGTCCCCCTGCTCTTCATAAGCCTGACAAAGATGAATATATGCGGGAATATTTAAACTGTCGAGCCAAATTGCCATTTTGTATTCGGTTATGGCGTCTTCAAAGTCGCCTATGGCTCTGTAAATATCACCTAAAAGACAATATAAAGGCACAAAGCCCGGTGCTTTTTCAATGGCTTCGATATAAATATCAACAGCTTGAGTAAATCCTTTTGTTTGAATTTGGTAATAACCTTTCATTAAAATAGGGATAAATCGCAGATAACTTAAATTTTGTATAACATTTTTAATTGCCGCTTTATCAAAAGGAAGCGTCAACAATGAAAGCAAAAATTCGAATTTTGACATTAATCTTTTTTTAAAACTTTTGAAAGAAGAAAGTTTATAAAGGTTATGAAGTAAGAAGTGAGAGCAGGAATTGCTAAACGGTTTTAACTTTATTGATTTTTTTGCATTATAAATTGCATCGGCAAAACGTGCTTTTTTTGTGTAAGTTTCTGCAAGAAAGTAGTAAGTTTTTGCCATTTTTGCATCTTTTTTTAAAGACATATTCAGGTAATTGATTGCTTTGTCCAAATCCCCTTTATAGAAAAAGGCCTGTCCTATTTTAAAATAAATTTCTGCCGAATCAATATATGTTTCTAAAGCTCTTTGATATTCGGTTATAGCTTCATCTATGTATTGGTATGAGTTATATATATCCAAGTGCCACGCCAAATATAAATCGCCGAGCCTTACGTGTAAATCCGCGTTAGTAGGATCTTTTTGTAATGCAATTTGGCATTGTTCTATCGCCTTTTGAACATTGTCTGTTTTAAAATCTGTTTTTCTGATATTTTTTTCTTTTTGTATTTTTTGTTTCATAGTCTTCGCTTTTTACTGGTATTCTCTGTATTTCATCGCTTCTATTTCAAAGCATTTTTTAATTATTTTATCTCTGTCAAATTCGTTTATCTTATTAAATAAAATCACATGTTCGCCCGTTTGTAAATGGGGCTTTTCAATTATATGTCCTTGCGCTTTTACTGATGTCATCTGCAAAGGCAAATATAGCCTACAATTTACTAATTCATTCCTGTTAAAATGTCCGTCAAAATAAAATCTTATTCCGCCGCCGCCGATATCGACAGTATGTGTTACAATGTTAGGTTCGTCAAACCTTTCTATAATAATTTTTGTTTTAAGAGGGGCTCTTGCATAAGCCCTTCTTTGAATTTGAATATTACTGTCAACGTATTCTATGATAAAATTTTCGGATAAAGGAGAATCTAAAATAAGCGCATTGTATGCACGAATCCCTGCGGGTGTGAAAATTTTAACATATATTTCTTCTCCTTCTGACAGATATTCAGCGTAAAAAACAATATCTTTGGGATAATCAAGCATCAGCCTGTCGGAATATAATTCCTTAATTTTGCATTCAAAAATTTTTTCCGTTCCGTCATTTGTTTTGAACGAAATTTGAATTTTCTGATTTCTTCTTACTTCACCCATGTTATCTATTTTAGATAATTATGGTAAAAGTTGCAAGTTGTTAAGATGTTAAGACCGCTGCACAAGTGTAGAAAATTTGTTTTTTCTCGCTTGTGCAGTGGTCGATCTTACAAAGGTGAGAATGGCTAAATCGGCACGTGGAGTGTCGTTTAGCCATTCGACACTAGCCGTCTTATATTACGAGGCGGCGGGAAAATTGAAAATTTCCCCGCCGCAGTTGTTTTAAATTTAAGCCAATAGTAAAGGTTCTTTTTCCAGAATTTTTTCAACAACGCTTTTTGCATGGATGCGCGTTGTATTAAATATCGGAATACTTGCTTTTTGTATCATCAGAGGGATTTCGGTACACCCTAAGATTACACCTTGTGCGCCGTTTTGTTTCATTTTGTCTATTACATTAAGATAAAATTTCCGTGAATTTTCATCAATAATTCCGCAGCAAAGCTCTTCATAAATTATTCTGCTTATTTCTTGTCTGTCTTTGCTATCTGGAATAATTGTTTCTATCGAATAATCTTCAAGAAGTTTTTTGGAATAAAAATCTTCTTCCATTGTAAAAATTGTTCCCAAAAGTCCGACTTTATTCATATTTTGTCTTTGAATGTCTTGGGCAACACTGTCAACCATGTGGATTAACGGCACAGAAATTCTATTTTTAACATAAGGTGCAACTTTGTGCATAAGATTTGTGCAAATAACAATGTAGTCAGCTCCGCATTTTTCAAGGTTTTTAGCCGCATGGGTAAGTTTTTCGCCCAATTCGTCCCATTTACCCAGAAATTGCATTTTTTCGATTTCCCTGAAATTAAAACTTTCAATTATAAGCTCAGCCGAAGAACATCCTCCTAAAACCTTTCTGACTTCAGAGTTTATAATTTTGTAATACTCAACTGTGGATTCGGGGCTTAATCCTCCTAAAAGTCCTATTTTTTTCATCTCTTTACCTCCCAAAAATTTGACTACAACATTAAAACACATTTTTTATATAATTCAAATTTTTGTGTATAATATTGTAATAAGGCAATAAAGGGGTTGGATAATGGGAAAAATTTATTTTATAGATGTAACAAACAGAGACGGGGTGCAAACTTCAAGATTGGGCTTGGCAAAGCTTGAAAAAACCATAATTAATCTTATGCTCGATGATATGGGAATAACTCAATCAGAATTCGGTTTTCCGACCACCAAGCACGAAATTAATTATCTGAACGGAAATTTGGAACTTGTTGAAAGAGGTGCTTTTAAAAACATAACTTTATCCGGTTGGATGAGGGCGATTGCAGAAGATGTTGAGCTGTCTTTAAAAAATGTTCCGAAATTGAAAAATTTGAATTTATCTCAGTCAACTTCAATGCAGATGACACAAGGCAAATATCAAGGAAAGAAAACTCTTGATGATATTTTGAAAATGACTTGTGAAGCTGTAGAATGTGCTGTTTCTAAAGGTGTAAAATTAATCGGAGTCAACGCAGAAGATGCTTCAAGAAGCGATTTGGAATTTTTAATTAAGTATGCAAAAGAAGCAAAATCCTGTGGTGCGCACCGATTCAGATATTGTGATACTTTGGGCTATGAAGATCCTAAAACGGCTTATGATAGGATTTACAGGATTGCATCTGAAGCACAAATCGATGTAGAAACACATTATCATAATGATTTGGGAATGGCGGTTGCTTGCTCTGTAATGGGTGCGAAAGCGGCGGTTGACGCCGGTATGAATGCTTACATTAATACTGCTATAAACGGTATGGGAGAACGTGCCGGAAATGCGGATTTAATCTCTTGTCTTTTGGCAGTGCTTAAGTCTGCGGGATTTGGCGGAAAATATGAAATTGACCCTAAAATCGATTTGAGCAAAGCTTGGAAGCTTGCAAAATATACTTCATATGCTTTTGGTGTTCCTATTCCTATGAACCAGCCCGCAGTGGGAGACAATGCTTTTGCTCATGAATCAGGAATTCACGCAGACGGGGCTCTTAAAGACAGAAGAAATTATGAACTTTACGATTACGAGGAATTAGGCAGGGGTGAGCCTGAAATAATCGAAACCGGGAGAATGATTACCGTCGGAGAATACGGTGGCATCAAAGGGTTCAGAAACGTTTATGAAGGGCTTGAAATTGAATTTAAAGATGAGCACGAGGCAAGAAATGTTCTTGAATTGGCTCGTTATGCAAACGTCCACACTCAAAAACCTTTGACCGACAGTGAATTGAAATTCATTTATCATTATCCCGATGTAGCGGCAAAAATAATGACGGTTTCACCTTACTACGAGCCTAAGGGTGCTCTTAAAGAAAGACTTGAAAAGGATAAACTAAAATATAAGAGCATTTAATTTTTAAAGATGAAATGAAAATTAACAATTATTGAATTTGTTGTTATTTCAATGATATGGGCAAATATTTATTTATGTTTGTAATTATGTGGTAACATTGGTATAGAGGATTTATATATGTCGAAAAATGTTGTACTTAAAGAAAAAAGACAAAAAAATAGTGCCAAAATATTCCCTTTTCACATTCATGATTGGAGGGATAAAATATTTTCTTATCCTGAAAAAGAAATAAAATTAGCAACATTATTTAGTGGTATTGGCTCTATTGAACAGGCGATGAAAAGATTAAATATAAAACATTCAATAATATTTGCCGGTGATATTGATCCTCATGTAAAAACAAGTTATTTTGCAAATTATAATATTAATGAAGAAGATTGGCATGATGACATAACAAAATTTTCTGCAACAAAGTATAAAGGATTAGTTGATTTACTTGTTGGCGGCAGCCCATGTCAAGCTTTTTCTATGGTTGGTAAAAGAAAAGGTTTAGAGGATGTCAGAGGGACTTTATTTTATGATTTTGCTAGAATAGTCCAAGAGGTCGAACCAAAAGTATTTATCTATGAAAATGTTAAGGGTTTAATTAATCATGATGGCGGTAAAACTTGGCAAGTGGTTCAAGAAGTTTTTCAAGCATTAGGGTATAAAATAAATTTTCAAATTTTAAATAGTAAAGATTATGGGATTCCCCAGCATCGTGAACGTATAATTGTTGTAGGATTTAAAGATACTTCAATTAATTTTGAATTTCCCAAGCCCATTCCTTTGGAATATACTATGCAAGATTTTCTTGAAGATTATACAGAAACAAAATATTATTTAAAAGAAAAGGGTGTGAAATTTGTTACAAGTTCAAAAAATAGAGCAAAAAGATACACTCAAATAAATGGAACAATAGCCTTATGCCAAAAAGCTAACCAACAATTTAATTGGCATGGTGACTTTGTATTTGAAAATGTTTATCACAATGATTTTGATGAATTTATTTTTGATGTAAATAAAGTAGAAGAAAAATATTATTTATCAGATAAAATTAGAAATTATGTTTTAGCTGGCGGAACGAAAAACTTTAAAACAAGTGATAAAACTGACTTAGAAATAGCAAGACCATTGCTCCAAACAATGCACAAAATGCATAGAGCAGGAGTTGACAATTATGTTACACATAATAAAGGTCGAATAAGGAAATTAACTCCACGAGAATGTTTAAGATTAATGGGTTTTAGAGATGATTTTAAAATTGTAATAAGCGATACACAAATGTATCGTCAGGCTGGGAATAGTATAGTTTCTGATGTTTTGATTGCAATTTTAAAACAAATGGATATTACCAAATTTGGAAGATGAAAATATGTCAATAAAGAACATAAATGGAATAGAATATGAAGTAATTGACACGAAAGAAATAACAATTACAGATTGTTTTGTTGCTCCATC
>DAOQAU010000046.1:0-12889 GCA_035354275.1 Candidatus Gastranaerophilaceae bacterium | reverse complement strand
CGAGCAGAGGTACGAGTAAAGTTTTATTAAAATATTTTAACAAATTTTGTCAAACTAGCAAAAAATATTTTTAGAGGGTTTAATATTAATGTAGGACACAATAGAGAAAAATAAATTATGTTAATTTCAAAAACAAATTTTGCTGATATTAAGCGGAACAACAAGCCTGGTTTTGGTATGGCATTACATATGGATATGGGTAAAATTGCAAAAACAATAGGGAAAGAAGCAGCAGGCAGTATTGAAAAAGCAACCCCTTCTCTTGAAGCGTTGGCTCAGGATGTTGATGTTTTCATTGAGCCTGTCGTGGGCAATCGCTTGAGTATAAAAGTACAAAAGCTTACAGAGCCGATTATCAAATCAAAAAATCCTATTTTGAATTTTTTCAGAGCAATTAAAAGACAAATTCAGCTTTTCAACAAAGATTTTGCCAGAGAAGAAATTTCTTTGGGAAATAATATAAATTTAAAGATTTTAAAAGAGACAAGTTACTTAAAAGAATTGTTGCAAAAATAGAGAAGCTCTACCAACTGAGCTGCGAAGTTGGTAAATAAAAAAAAGAAGGCTAATGCCTTCTTTTAAAATGGTACGCCACCCGCGATTTCAGCTCAGATGCAGGCGAGCGGATTTTCGCAAGAGTGAGCGAAGCGAAACTCGTCCAAGTGAGGAAAACCACGTTTTTCCGAACGGCGAATAATCCAAGACAAAACAGGACGTTTGAGCCTTGCAGATGAGGGTATCGACTTGTCGATTAACGCCTGTTGTTTTGAGACACTATGTCGAAAAAACAACTGCGGTCGTATCGCGGGACATTAATTTTTCAAACAAAAAGAGAGAACGAAAGTTCTCTCTTTAAAAATGGTACGCCACCCGCGATTCGAACGCGGGACCTATCCCTTAAAAGGGGAGTGCTCTACCAACTGAGCTAGTGGCGCTTACTTTTTCTGTAGAAAAAGTAAGCAAAAAGACTTTTCACATAGGGTTTATTGCGTGTGCAAAACAGATTGTGGTCTTTTGTTACTTCCTACATTATTTACTTGTCACCCGTATCGCTACGGAAATTAAGTTTAACAGACTAGTGTATATTGTTAATCCTTACTAAAAGCCTATCAAGAACATGTTTTTCAGTCAACTGTTTTTTGAATAAAATGAAGCGGCGGGGTGCTTAGCACCCCGCCGCTTTGGTTTACACACTTTTTCGAACATTTTTACTTCAGATTAACAAATTTTTTGGCACAGTCAAACATCGTGTTTACCAGCGCAGAATTTGCATTAACATTCATTCCGCTTGATTCAAGCACTTGTCTCATTCTGTTTTCCCACAGCGGATAAATTTCGTCTTTTTTTAAATCGAGAACTTGAGCAATCATCATAAGTTCCTTAAAGTCAATCGGCAAAGGGCTTGAACCTCTGAGCAAATCCACAATGTCAAGTCGTTTTTTGCGCGGGAAAGATTTAAGAAAGTTAACTGTTGTAAGCCCTTTTAATTTAAGGCTGTCTTTTAAAAATTCTATTGAATCATCAATCAAAATGGGTTCTTGCGGAATTTTATATTCTTCAAATTCTTCGGGTTCAATTTCCATAACCGTTGCAATGCGTTCCAGAGTTGTAGAGCGTGTTGAAAACGGAATTGTATTGTCTATAAGATTATAAACGTAGGAAAGTGTTACCCCGATCATTTCCGCGAAGTCTTTTTTGTGCAAAGAATTGCTGTCCAAAAATTTTGCCACTTTTTGCGAGCTTTTCGTTTGAATAATCGGCTTATTTTTTGTCGTCATAATCATCCCCTCTCTTGTATGAAGTTCATAAATGAATTCATATTATTTGTATTATATTCATAAACTTTTTTAACTTTTTTAACATGCACAAGTCAGATAAATCATCATGGTAATATTTATTTGGGTTAAAATTATAAGTATAATCTTTCAAAAAGGACAACAGAAGAAATGAAACTGATAGCAGGGTTAGGTAACTTTGAACCGAAACACCTTTTAACAAGGCACAATGCCGGTTTTATGGCGGTAGATTTTTTATTGCAAAGGCATGCCCAAACTTTTAAAGTTGAGCAAAAACTCAAATCAAAAATTGCAAAATTTAAATTAAACGGTGAAGATGTTGTGGTAATTCAGCCTTTGACTTACATGAATTTGTCGGGAGAGGCGCTTGTTGCAGTGATGAATTTTTACAAAATCGATGTGAAAGATATTTTGGTAATTTATGATGATATTTCGCTTGATTTAGGTACATTGCGATTCCGCGCCGACGGATCTGACGGCGGACACAATGGAATTAAATCGATAATAAAATTGCTGGGGACAAAAGAATTTGACAGACTTAAAATCGGAATAGGGCCTCAGCCCAATATTCCTTCAGAAAGTTTTGTTTTGCAGAATTTTACCCAGGACGAATTGGTCAAAATTAAAGAAATTTTAAAACGGCCTGTAATCGAAGATTACTTACAAAAAGGACTTGAGCAGGCTCAAAATTTGTATAATCGATAAAGTTTGTAGGTCAGGATTACTATCCTGATAGTTTTGTCAACAATGGTTTTGTGTATTGTTCGTAGAGAGAGAACAGAAATTCGATTCTTTCACGTTCGGATTTGAAAGATGTTTTGCCATAGCATTTGTCAACGGCTCTGTCTAGTTCTTGATGTGCTTTCATCAAGTCAGGAGGCATTGTTTCGGGGTTATACAAAACCGCAAGTGAGCAACTTTCACCACAATCCGTATTTTGATATTTTGCCCTAACATCAAGCACCGCTTGAGCCTTTTGTTCAACATTCTGTTTGTTCTTATCTAATATATCTTTCGGGAATGGAAAATTGTTATAAACAATAGTATTTGAATAGTTGTAATCACTTTTCATTCTGCCGCAGGTGTATTTTGTCCATGTAATGTGCATACTAGAAGACAATATTCCAAATAAAGACAAATCACTACTTGCAATAATCGTACATCTATCACTTACAATAAGGTCTTTGTTTATAAATCCAAATGGGATGTAAGGTCTTCGTTCGGATGAAACTCTTGGAATAACAATATAATCACAGTTAGGTTGCCTAATTTCGCCAAAAAGTGCAGGAGTATTGGCAAGCTCTCTTGTTTCCTTTCTTGTACTTTGTGAACGTAGAACCTTAACTTTATTTATTCTATCAAGCACCATTGGCATTTTTGCCAATTCCATAGGGTTGACCTCTTTTAACCACAAACAATACCTTACTTTGTTATTAATAAATTCTTCTGCTCCAATAAATGTTTTGATATATTTTTCAGCTAATGGCTCTTGTTTTATAAATTCATTTTTTTCTTCTTCGTTGTTAAAGATTAAATTGCCACCATCGTTTGCCATATTCCCAAAAACTATTTCGGGAGTATCCAACAAAGGTTTTGAACGTTTTAACACTACCAAATCATCACAATCAATTAAGTACGGATTTATGTTTTTTACTTCAGTTTCGTGCGGTTCGCCTTTTATGTCTTCGTAGTCAAAAAGTCGTTTCTTGTTTGAGTCAAAATTTGCAAAGCCGATAATTACACAATGAACGTGGGCGTTCCCTCTTGCTTCATTGCACCAGTCAAAAGTTCTGTGTGCAAAGTGGATTTTGATATTATAGTTTTTCAAAAGCTCGTTCCACAAAATACCGACTTGTTCGCCTTGAGTAATCGAATTTGTTGAAACAAAAGCACATTTGATATGAGAATAGTTTTTGATATATTGAGCCGATTTCAGATACCATGCAGTAACATAATCAAGAACCCCTGCACCTTTCACTCCTGCAAATATACTTGCCATTTCCGCAGATTGGTCTTTAGATTGCATTTGTTTCCCTATAAATGGCGGATTGCCTAAGATATAGTTAAGTTCTTCGGGCTTAACGACTTCGTTCCAATCAAGAGAGAGTGAATTTGCGTTGACAATCTTTGCCGATTTTACAAGCGGAATCCTTGTGTAAAAAGAGCCTAATAGGGTTGACAGTTCCATATTCATCAAGTGGTCTGTCATCCAAAGCGCTACTTCTGCAATCTTACAAGGGAATTCTTCAATCTCTATCCCATAGAAATTATCGACATCAAGTTTTGAAAGTGAAGCAACGTCAATTCTCATTTGACCTGAATCTTTTTTGAAAGAATCCAATGCCAATATAACTTGCGTTTCAAGCCTTCTCAACTCTCTATAAGTTACAACCAAAAAGTTTCCGCAACCGCAAGCAGGGTCAAGAAACTTTAGGCTTGCAACCTTATTATGAAACTCCTCAAGTCTGTTCCTATTATGTTTAACCTTTTCAAATTCTTCCCAAAGTTCATCCAAAAACAAAGGCTCAATCAGTTTAAGAATGTTCTGTTCAGAGGTGTAATGTTCGCCAAGTTCTCTCCTTTTTTTCGGATTAGATACCGATTGAAACAAAGAACCAAATATCGCAGGGGAAACTTTTCGCCAATCATAACGACAACATTCTAAAAATACTTCTCTCATTTTGGAATTGAAAGACGGAATTTCAACGTGTAAAGCAAACAAACCGCCGTTGATATATGCAAATCGTTTTAAGTGTTCATCCAAGTTAGCAGAACGCTTTTCTTGTGGAGTGTTTAATATCTGAAACAACAAAGATATTTTTAAGCCCAAATCAGAGCCGTCTTTGGCTGTTCTTTCTTCGATATATTGAGTTAATAAATTACGTTCCCAAATGTCTGAATCGTCCGCAAACAAACAGAATAACGCTCTTGTCAAAAATAGTTCCAAGTCGTGTTGCGGATAACCTGAAATTTTTAATTCATCATATAGCTTACCCATAAGCTCTGAGGCTTCAATATTGACAGTTTCAGTATCTGCATAAGATTTCTTTTCATACCCTGCAATAAAATCGAATAATCCGACATTTTGATACAAATCTTTTAAGTCGAATTTATGTTCGTCATTCGTTTCAAGGTCAAATAATTCAAATGTCTGAAAATCAGAAAGTAAAATATATCTAGGTAATTCTTCATCTTTTAAGTTCGGAAAATATTCCAACGCTTGAGTTTTGGCTTTTGTTAAATCCCTGCCTTGCGATTTCTGCTCGACAAGCATAACGCCCTTCCAAAACAAATCAATAAAGCCTTGTTTGTCGCCAAGTTTTTTAACAGGTTCTTCAAAAGTCGCAACACGCCTTCTATTAATTCCGAAAACATTAAAAAATTCATTGTAAAAGGATTGTGTTTCACCTTTTTCATATCGAGCATCTTTAAATTCATTAGAGAATTTTAACGCTCTGTCTTTGATTTCGTTCCAACTTAATGCCATAAATCTCCTAAAGTTGATTTCATAAAAAATTATAACATAAATCAAAAAATAATAGCCTTGTGACTGGTTTTAAATTTGTGTTTTTGGTTTAATATTTATAATTGTTTTACATTATATTTTTGTCATCCCGAACTTGTTTCGGGATCTATCCACCAAAGTATATAGGATAGATGCTGAAATAAATTCAGCATGACGTTTTGAGGAGAAGTTACAAAATGAGTGTAAATTTAGCCGAGCAGTTTGAAGAAAACGAACAGTACGACAAAGCCTACGAAGAATACAAAAAAGCTTACGCCCAAAGACCAAAAAGTATTGAAGTGCTTGAGCGTCTAGGGCATGTGGCGATAATTTTGGACAAAAAAGACGAAGCGCAGGAATATTACCAAAAAATTCTTGAACTGGATATGGCAAATGCTCTTGCATATGAGCAGCTTATGGATATTTACGTTCACACAGACCGCTACAAATATTATGTTTCAAGAGGAAACCTGCATGTAATTCAGCAGGAATTAAGCCATGCAATAGGCGATTTTAAAAAGGCAATCGAAAAGGCGCAAGACCAAGCCCAGAGCAATTCTGCGCGCTTTGTCCTTGCAAGCCTCTATGAACAGGTCGGCAAAAACCACAATGCCATTGATGAATATTTAAGAATTTTGGACACACAAGGCGCAAACGAATTTGTCTATCTCAAACTTGCTGATATTTATTTTAAGGAAGATGCTATTTCAAGTGCGATTGAAATTCTGCAAAGAGCTTTGGATTGCGGATTTGATTCCGATGCGGTAAAAGAAAGTCTTGCCCGTCTGTATTTAAAAGACAATCAACCCGATAAAGCGTTGGAATTTACTCAAGACGATTTGGTTAAAGTAAAAAGTCTTCTTGAAAACGAAAAAAACGATGAAGCCTTTAAGATTTTAGAAAAAATTAAACCTTCGCATACAAAAAATTTTCAATATTTTTTGCTTTTAGCGCAGTACTATTTCAACACAAAAAACTTTGAAAAAAGCCTTGAGGGGGTAAATGAGTTTAGCAAGCTTGAACCGGATTCGCCGCTTGCGTACCAAATGCGTGCTATGATTTTTGAAGAGCAAAAAAATGAATTTGATGCACATATCAACTGGGCAAAATATAATCTTGCCAAAAAAGATTGGGATGTTGCGCTTAATGAATATTTTCATGCCTTTCAAATCAAAGATAAAGATGTAACTTTAATAAAAAATATCGCAGAACTTTTAGACGATATGAAGGATTCTACACACGCAGCTGAATTTTGGGAAAAGCTTGCAGCACTTGAGCCCAATAATAAAAAAGCACTTCAGCGGCTTGCCGATTTTAACGAAAGCATAGGCGATTACAAAACCCAAATTAAATTTTTGGAAAAATTGTACGAAATCGATACAAAAAACTCAGTTGTAATAAAAACCCTTGCAAAAGCTTACGAAAAAACAAAAAATAAAGAAAAATCTCTCGAATTTTACAATAAATTCATTGAAGTTGCACCCGTCGGAGATGATTACGAGCAAATTAAACAAAAACTTGCAAAGCTTGAACAAACTGATTTTAGAGAAGAAGAAGGTTTGATTGATAAAATTATGAGGCTTTTTATCAATAAATAAAATTTGTGGCATTTTATTTATTGTAAATTTTTATGAAAAGACAAGTATCTTTGGACAAAAATTTATATTGATTGTTGTTTTTAAATATATATATACATTTTTATGTTGGATTTATGATTATATTCAAAAATAGAGTTGATTTACATACCATTTACACAATGACCAAATTTGAACGCTGCGATGCAAAGTGTTTATTGCAGAAAGCGGGCAGGCTTCCTGACGGGATAAAAATCTCAAAAAATCCGGTTAAGAATTTTGCATATTTTATGAAAAATTTTATTAATAACTATAAATTAATCAGAAAATCAATAAAAGCAAGAATAGGCAAATAAATTTTATCTTACTGTCTTTTCTAATTTTTTGATTTTGTTTAAATTTTCTATTTTATTTTTTGCGGTGGAAATTAAACCATCGAAAAGCGGATGAGGCTTTTCCGGTCTTGATTTGAATTCGGGATGAAATTGTGATGCCACAAACCAATCAAGCTGGGGAAGCTCAACAATTTCTGCAAGCATTCCGTCGGGTGAAAGTCCCGAAAATATAAGCCCCGCTTTTTTAAATTGTTCCATATATTCACTATTGACTTCGTATCTGTGTCGATGGCGTTCAAATATTTTTGTCTGACCGTATGCAGAATTTGCCTTAGAGCCTTTTTTGATGTGGCATTCATATTGACCAAGCCTCATTGTGCCACCATATCCTTGAACATTTTTTTGTTCAAGCATTAAATCTATGACAGGATATTTTGTGTTTTCGTCAAATTCTGTAGAATTGGCATCGGCAAATCCTAAGACATTTCTTGCGTATTCAATTACCGCACACTGCATGCCCAAGCAAAGCCCTAAAAACGGTAAATTGTTTTCACGCGCATATTTTATAACATTGAGCTTGCCTTCAATTCCGCGAATTCCGAACCCTCCCGGGACAACTACCGCCTGAACATCTTTTAAAAGTTCATTGGCCTTATCGTAATCAATGCAGTCTTCGGAGTTAATCCACTTAATTTCAATCTGAGCATCATTTGCATAGCCTGCATGTTTTAGGGATTCAACAACAGAAATATAGGCGTCTGAAAGTTTTGTGTATTTTCCGGCAATCGCAACTTTTATTGTCATTTTAGGGTTTTTAATTTTTTCAACAAGATTTTTCCATGATTTCAATTCGGGCTTTCTGTCTTCCATCATAAGTCTTTGAAGCACAACAGACGCCATACCCTGCTCTTCTAATGCAAGCGGAACTTCGTAAATGCTTTTCATGTCTTTGCATTCAATGACCGCTTCTTTTGGAACCGAGCAGAAAAGCGCAAGTTTTTCTTTTTCTGTTTTTGGAATTGAACGGGTTGTTCTGCAAACCAAAACCTCAGGTTGAAGTCCGTAACTTCTCAAGGTTGTAACACTGTGTTGAGAGGGTTTTGTCTTTAATTCACCCGAAGTGGGCAAATAAGGCAAAAGCGTACAGTGAATTGAAATTGCATTTCCAAATCCGACTTCTGTTTTAAACTGTCTTATTGCCTCAATAAACGGCAAACCTTCTATGTCACCTATTGTTCCGCCTATTTCTATTATTAAAAAGTCTGTTTTAAACTGGTTTTTAGCTTTTACAATTCTTGATTTAATTTCGTTTGTTATGTGAGGAATCGTCTGAACCGTCGCACCCAGATAATCGCCTTTTCTTTCTTTCGAAATTACGGTCTGGTAAACGCTTCCTGATGTAACATTGTTTATTTGGCTCAGGCTGGTATCCGTAAACCTTTCGTAATGCCCCAAGTCCAAATCGGTTTCTGCACCGTCATCGGTTACAAAAACTTCGCCGTGTTGAAACGGACTCATTGTGCCGGGGTCAACGTTTATATAAGGGTCAAATTTTTGTATCGCAACGGAATAGCCCCTTGCTTTAAGAAGTTTTCCTAAAGAAGCTCCGATAATTCCTTTTCCTAAAGAGCTTACAACTCCACCGGTTATAAATATGTACTTAGTCCCCATTATTCACTCCTCATTTTTTAATGAAGTAAAAGGTAAATAGTAAATGGTAAATAGAAAGTTTAGAAATCTATTCACTATTTCCTATTTCCTATTTACCCTATCTTAGGTACTTTGAAAAATCCGTTTTCTTCTTCAGGCGCGTTTGCCATTAATTCTTCTTTTGTCTGTTCATAGACAATATTGTCATCTCTCATTACGTTTACAATATCAAATGCATGCGCCATCGGCTTGACATCTGTGGTGTCAACTTCATTCATTTGCTCAACATACTTAAGCACATCGCCGAGTTGTTTGGTAAATTTTTCTTTTTCTTCTTGTGTTAATTCTAATCTGGCAAGTTTTGCTACATGCTCAACATCTTTAACCGTAATCATTTTTTAACTCCATGCAAATTATTCTATAATGATATCATGAAACAATTATTTGCAAAAGAGGATGCGGAAAAATTCGAAAAATGACAATTTTTCGCAATTTTTCAAATCTGACTTAAGAAGTGCTCATACCCTTACCGGCTGCGGGATAGCCGGCGGTATGGGTATGAGCCGGACAAAAGAGGGCGAATTTTTGTTTCACAAAAATTCGCCCTCTTTTTTTTAAATTAAAAAATTAATTAGTTTCTTCTGCCGGTTTTTCACCTTTTTGTTTATTTATGAGCGTTTGAATTTTTTCCATAATTTCATCGCCCTTTTTTTGCATATCGGAAACGGCAATATCTGCTTTTTGCTGAATTTCTTTTACTGTTTTATCTGTTTTTTTGACCATATCTTTTGAAGCATCAGAGAGCAATTCTCTTGTCTCTTCACCTGATTGAGGGGCAAGAAGAACTCCCGCAACAGCGCCGAGAACTCCGCCTACTACAAAACCTGCTAAAAATTTACCTGCTGACATAATATTTCTCCTTTACTATTTATATTTTGCTAATATTATCGTTTACTTACAAACATTTTTATTACTGATACAAGTCCTTTGACCATTCCTTTGATTAAACCGCCGGATAAATCTTTTGCTTTGTGAAGAGCGAAAGCACCTGTATTTAAAAGGCTTTCAACGGTGTGTGCAAGGCTGTCGACTTTTTTGTCCGCGTTTTGGGCAATGGAATTTATGCTTTGAAGCGCTTTGTTAAATTCTTTCAAAGTCGGCTCAATTTCTGTTTTCACTATAGTGGTTGTTTCGTCAATATTTTTTGTAAGTTTTGACATGTCAAACAGAAGTTTTACCAAAAATCCGCCCACGATTATAATAATAATTCCTGTTGCGATAACCAAAAAAGTTATGCCGTTATTCAGTGCTATTTGCGATGTTTCCATTTCATCCTTTCATTAATCTTTGCGTACGAGATCCCGAATCAAGTTCGGGATAAGTAATTCGTAAGGCTCAGGGCATATCCCTTCGCCAACGACTTACTTAATTAAAATCATAATCAATGTCTTCAAGTTCTTTTGCTTTTTGCATTTTTTTTGATTTGAAAACGTGATTAAGTTTTCTATATTGCCTTTCGAGCTTGTATTTCATAAGGTCTATGGATTCCATCGCCTGTTTTTTTGCATCCTGGATTTCAGGCGAATGTTTTTCTACAAGATCGTCAACGGTATTTTTAAGTTCTTTTCTTGATTCTTCACCCGGTTTTGGCGCGTATAAAACCCCTGCAATTATTCCGCCCACGACGCCTGCAATAAGTCCCAGTCCGAAACTGATGGAATTGTTTTCTTTACCCATTTTCTGTGTCCTTTCATCCTTATTTTTATCAAGTATAACATATTTTTTCAAAAAAACAATCAAACTTCCGTTTCACAAAGTCCCGCATACACCTCTTTTATAAGCTGATATCCGAGAATGGTTTTGCGATATTTTCCCTTCAATAAAAATATTCCAAGATAGATTAAGATTGTTTTTGATGCTTTTATCAGATATTCATCGCGTTTTTGGCGAATGTACTCTTTTGTTTCTTCGATTTTTCGGTTTATGTCAACGCATAAATACCTGAAATCTTCTATTTTGGAAGCAATTTTATATTTGTTTTTTGTAACCGTTTTATTGAATTTATTTACAGCTTTATTTAACTGCCTTATTTTAAATATTACGGCAAGGGCAATGATAAGTTCTGCTATGAAAAATGTTACAAAAAATATTTTCATGATTTTAATCTGTTGTTGTATTATGATGATAATTATAAGGTATATTTTAATTATTTTGAATACACCTTGAAGACTATTTAAATAGTAAATAGTAAATAGTAAATAGTAAATAGTAAATGATAAATGGTAAATGATGAATGATGAATAAGCTGAAATTTTACTTATCCATACTGGTTGCAAAGATACTGGCGGTATTTATAGCAATGTTGCACAGATCTTCGGGAACTTCGTTTGTCGGGCTTATCGCACTTAAAATCTGTCCCGAGTTTTTGTCATACTGTTCAAAATATGTCAAAAAAGGTGTTATAACCATTACCGGAACAAACGGTAAAACTACGACGGCAGGGTTGATTTCAAGTATTTTGGAATGTGGGGGACAAAAAGTTATTCATAACGAAAAAGGAGCGAATATGTTAACCGGCATTGCAAACGCGCTTGCCCTTGACATAGCACCGTTTCGTCGTTTTGATTATTTTGTGCTTGAATCCGATGAAGCATATCTGACAAGACTTTATGATTATCTGCCGTCAAACAGCCTTTTGGTTACAAATCTTTTCAGGGATCAACTTGACCGTTACGGTGAACTTGATACTACCGCAAAAAAAATCAGAGAAGCCATAGACAAAAATCCTGATTTGAAATTATTTTTAAATGCGGATGATCCTATGGTAGCAAATTTACCCGATGAACACGAAAGAATATATTTCGGCTTTGAAAATGTTGAAATCGTTTCAAACTCTGTTGTGTCAAATGCTCCAATTGAAGCGGTAAACTGTCCTACTTGTTTTTCAACTTTAAAATACAGTCAAAGATTTTTTGCCCAACAGGGCCATTACTACTGTGATTGCGGCTACAAACGGTCCTATTGTGACTACAGTGCCGATGTCAAAATTTATGAAGATTATTCGGTTATTAACGTTTATTCTAAAAACGGGGAATATGAATTTAATGTCGGTCTAATCGGTTTATACAATGCATATAACGCACTTGCAGCAATCTCTTTTGCTCTTGAATCCGGATACGATCAGCCTAAAATACAAAATGCTTTGAATTCTTATCAGGCAATTTTCGGTCGTGCCGAAAAACTTATCCTGCAGGGTCATCAACTTTTGGTGCAGTTAATCAAAAATCCCACAGGTGCAAGCGAAGTATTAAAAACAGTCGATTTAAATTCAAACATTATGGTTATAATTAATGATAATTACGCTGACGGCAGAGATGTTTCATGGCTTTGGGATGCGGATTTTGAATACTTAAAAGATGCTAAAAATCCGATTATAGTATCGGGCTTTAGAGCGCAAGACATGGCTGTAAGGCTTAAGTATGCAGGGATTGAGCCTTCTAAAATTATTGTTATACCAAGAATACGGCATGCTCTAAGGCATGTTTTGACGACGCTCGACATAAATGAGCGTATAACAATTCTTCCCACATATACCGCGCTTTTAAAAATGCAGAATATAATCAGGGATTTTAATTAAAGTTTGTTGAGATAAAAAAAATACGTCATCCTGAATCAAGGAAATAGGAAATAGAATAAAAAGGTGCATGTGACGCACCCTACAAACTAAGTACGTAGAGCAAAAAAATATTTAATGCTTAACGTTTTTTAGATTGCTTCGTCAGAAATAAATTTCTTCCTCGCAACGACATGAAAAAATATTAGCAAGTAAAAAATTAATTATAAAATTAAATAAAAATAACTCTAAACTATACTCTTTTTCATTCTTTCTGTGCGGTTTTCGCTCAAGATGTTCTTCAACTTCATAATTGCCTGTGCATGAAGCTGGCAAACCCTTGATTCTGAAACCTCAATGGTTTCTCCGATTTCTTTTAAGGTCATGTTCTCGTGGTAGTAAAGTACCATAATCAT
>DAOQAU010000045.1:1666-13151 GCA_035354275.1 Candidatus Gastranaerophilaceae bacterium | reverse complement strand
TGGTATCGGGTAAAATTTGTAGGGATTTATAATCCTAACTAATCAATATATTTGCCGTCAAAAAGCCCCATAACCATATTTACCTGATCAGACATCATAACTTTTTGGGTTGTTTTTTCAGGCAAATTTTCTGTTGAAACAATTTCTTCTAAATTTTCTTCTTGAATTTCTTCTTCGGGCAAATTTTCCGACTGAGTTTGTGCTGTTTCATTCAGCTTTTTTTTTTCAACCGGAGCGGTAGTCGGTTCAATTATTTTGTCATTGTCAGATTGAAGTCTTATGACAACGCTTATATCTTGCGAACTAAAAAATTCTTCGGCAACATTTTTAATGGATTTTTTCTTTTCATCCGAATTCAAAAGCAGACTGTTTCTGCAGGCTATGGTGACTTTTTGGGGAGAAAATTCCACAGGAATGGAATGTTGGCTTACCATGGCGTAAGTCGGAGGGCTTTTTTGCTTAAGCAAAAGTAAAAATTGATTCCAGCTTTCCATAAAATTGTCTTTATTTTGTTGTTTTGGCTGTGGCTTGGGCTCAGTCTTAGGCATAGGCGAAAAATCTTTTATTTCAAGTTTTTCTTCAATTTTTTGAATAACTTTTTCAACGCTTATTTTTTCATCTTTTTTTACCGATTCTGTTTGTTTGGCGTTTTCCGTAACCGATTTTATTGGCTCTGTCGGAATCGGAGCAGGTTGTGTAGTGTATTGCTGAGGGTTGGCAGAAACACCGCTTGTTTCAAGCCTTGAAAGTCTTTCTTGAAGAGCAATCAGCGAAGAGTTTTGAGCCATATTCGCCAAATCTATCATTGCGACTTCAAGCCAAAGATGCTGAGCATTTGTGGTCTTAAGTTCTTTAATATAATAAGAAATTCTTTCGATAAGAAAAACTATTTGATGAATTTCTGCTTTTTGCATCTGTTCTTGAAGGATTTTTATTTGAGAATCGTTAAGTTGGGTCAAATCAATTAACAACGTTTTATCCGTACAATTTTTTACGATAAGAAGATTTTTGAAATAACCCAACAAATTTAGCATAATTTGAACAGGCTCGTTTCCCGAGTTATAAATTCTCTCCAAGCACTCTATTGCTTCTTGCGTTTCTGAATTAATTATATTATTAGAAAGCTTATGCAACAAATCAAAAGAAAGTCTTCCCAAAAGATTATTAACGTCTTCTGCGTTAATTTTTTGAGAATCTCCCAAAACACTAACTTGGTCTAAAAGGGCTAAAGAATCTCTCATTCCGCCTGCAGAGTTTTTGGCGATGGTAAAAAGAGCATCGTTATCAATATTTATTTTTTCCTTTTGGGCAATTTCTTTTAAATAAGCAATTATGTCGTCTGTGGTAATTCTTCTGAAATCAAACCTCTGGCAGCGGCTGGTAATTGTTTCTAAAACTTTGTGGGGCTCTGTCGTTGCAAGAATAAAAATCACATTTTCCGGTGGTTCTTCAAGTGTTTTTAAAAGGGTGTTAAACGCCTCTTTTGTAAGCATATGGACTTCATCTACTATATAAATTTTATATCTGCCGTTTACCGGTACGTACTGGATTTTTTCTAAGATGTTTCTGGCGTCTTCGACTTTTCTGTTGCTTGCAGCGTCAATTTCAATAACATCAACAGGAATTGAGTTTGTAATTTCAATACAGCTGGGGCACAATCCGCAAGGAGTAACGCTCTGCCCTTGAATACAGTTAAGCGATTTGGCAAGGATTCTTGCGGTAGAAGTTTTCCCCGTACCCCTTGGTCCTGTGAACAAATAAGCGTGCGAAATTTTGTTCAAAGTTATTGCATTTGCAAGAGATTTTTTAATGTGCTCTTGACCTACAATTTCTTCCAGCGTCTGCGGACGGTATTTTCTGTATAAAGGAACGTACTTTTCGCTCATTTTATCCTTTTGATTCTATAATTGCAAGATTTTTGAATTTTACCCCTCACCCCAACCCTCTCCCTCAAGGGGCGAGGGGGTTTCGGCGACCCTTCTCCCCTTGCGGGAGAAGGTGGCTGAAAGCCGGATGAGGGGTATTTCCCTCACTTGCAATTTTTAATTTTACCAATAAGATTATTATAGCTTAGTAAAAGGAAAATTTAAACAATTATGAATTTAATTAAACCTGAAAAATTAAAAAAGGGCGATACAATAGGTTTTATAGCACTTTCAGGCACTGTTGAAAAAGAAGAAAACATTTACAGGGCAAAAGAATACTTTGAAAAAAAAGGGTACAAGGTTGTTTTTTCTAAAAATATTTTCGATAAAAACCGCTATCTTGCAGGAAAAGACGAAGATAAAATTAAAGAATTACACAGATTTTTTAAGGACAAAAATATAAACGCAATTCTTTGCGCAAGAGGCGGCTATGGCACAATAAGACTATTAGATAAAATCGATTTTGAATTAATCAAAAACAATCCCAAAATTTTTGCAGGCTATTCCGATACAAGTGCGCTTCAGGCAATGATTTTGAAAAAAACAGGACTCATAACTTTTTATTCTCCTATGGCGCAAAGTGATTTCGGGGTTGAAGAAGTTTCAAAAGTTACAGAAAAATCTTTTTTTGAAACTTTGCAAAATGTTGGGGAACTTATGCTCTTACCCGAGCGCAAAGAGGCAAAAGTTTACTTTGAAGGCGAAGCAAAAGGTGTTTTGTTCGGCGGAAATTTAGCCACGCTTGTTTCTCTTTGCGGGCTTGATTTTATTCCAAGCGAAAAATTTATTTTATTCATTGAAGATTTAAACGAGCCTGTCTATAAAATAGATAAAATGATGACCCAGCTTTTGAATATTGAAAAGTTCAAAAAAAATATTTCAGGAATAATTTTGGGTGATTTTCTTAAAAACGGGAATAAAAAATATTTTGACGAACTGTTTTTTGAAATCGGGGAAAAAATTAAAAAGCCGATTTTGTCGGGATTTAAAATAACCCACGCTCACGAAAAAATAACCCTGCCATATGGTGCACAAGGTTATCTTTCAACTAAATCCAAAAAATTAATTTTTAAAAGTTTTTAATTGTTTATTAATATCTTTCAATTCAGCATTAAGAGCATTTATATTTTCTTTGTATTCTTGAATTGAACTCATAACAGAAACACAATCACAATCGTCTGTGTGAAAACACGGGCTGATGTTTGAAAGTCTTTTAAGCTCTTCAAGATTGTTTCTTAATTCTATTATGATTTCTTGTTTTCTTTCAATCAAATTATCATAGCAGTCTTTACCTTCCCAGAAATTTTTACAAGGATTTTCGTGTCTTACCGCAACTTCTTCAGAATTATTTCCAAACTTGGGTCGATAACTTGTTGAGGTCTTAATACTTGGTATAACGGGCATAATGTTCATAATTTCTCCTTTTAAAACACTTTCAGCTTTTCAATTTAAATAAACCTCATAATAATTTTTTTTGCTAGTTTATAGGCAAAATTTATACAAAACTTAATATTTTTTTGAAAAAATTAATTTAAAATTAATTTAGGTGAGGATAAAAGTTTTTTGGGGTAAAATGAGTAAAGCGGATATTTAAAAAGGACAAAGATATGTGGGATTATACCGAAGAAGTAATGGATCATTACAGAAACCCCAGAAATGTGGGTAAAATTGATGATGCAGATGCGACAGGAGAAGCAGGCTCTCTTGCCTGCGGAGATGCGCTTAAAATATATTTAAAAATAGATAAAAACAATATTGTAACCGATGCAAAATTTCAAACCTTCGGCTGCGGTTCTGCCGTTGCAAGCTCAAGTGTTTTGACAGAAATGATTATCGGTAAATCTATTGATGAAGTTAAAAAAATAACCAACAAGGACATTGCAGATAAATTGGGTGGGCTTCCGCCTGAAAAAATGCACTGTTCTGTTATGGGACACGAAGCTTTGGAAGATGCTCTTAAAAAATATCTGGGCGAAGAAACTTCTGAGGCTAAAAAAGACAAATTAATTTGCAAATGCTTCAGTGTTACAGAAAATCAAATTTTGAATGCGATTAAAGAAAACAATCTTAAGACAGTAGAAGACGTCACAAATTATACAAAAGCAGGCGGGGCTTGCGGGCACTGTAAAGGGGACATTCAGGCTATTTTGAATAAGTTTTACAATAAAAAAACAAAAACAGAAGAAGTTCCAAAGCTGACTGCAGCTCAAAAAATTCTTAAAATTAATACAATAATAGAAAACCGTATTTCGCCGGAATTAAGAAAAGACGGGGGCGACATAGAGCTTGTTGATATCGACGGAAACAAAGTATATGTAAAGCTTAGAGGTGCTTGTTCCGGTTGCAAAAATTCAACACTTACACTTAAAAGCTTTGTTGAAATGACCTTAAGAGAACTTCTTAAAGAAGAAATCGAGGTCATTGAAGTACAAAATTAAAGTCAAAAGGATTAAAAATGACAAGAAAAATGGTATATCTGGATAATAATGCAACTACAAAGGTTGATGAAAAAGTTTTGGAAGCAATGCTCCCTTATTTAAAACAAAATTACGCAAATCCTTCGAGTATATATAGTTTTGGGGGAATTTCAGCTCAGGCAATCAGAAAAGCACGCGTGCAAGTTAGAGATTTCGTGGGTGCAAAAAGCGAAAAAGAAATAATTTTCACAAGCTGCGGTTCTGAAAGCGCAAATACTGCTATCAAAGGGGTTTTGGATGTAAATAAGACAAAAAAACATATCATTACAACCAAAGTCGAGCATCCTTGCGTTTTAAGCCTTTATAAAACACTTGAAAAACAAGGCTACAAGGTGGATTACATAGGAGTTAACGCAAACGGCGAATTGGATTTGGATGAATTAGAAAATGCTGTAAATGCTGATACTGCTTTGGTTTCTTGCATGTGGGCAAACAATGAAACAGGAATAATTTTTCCTATCAAAAAAATCTCGCACATTATAAAGTCAAAAAACAAAGAAACAAAACTTTTTGTTGACGGGGTTCAGGCAGCAGGTAAAATTCCTATGAATGTTGAAGATGCAGGAATTGATCTTCTTGCTGTTTCGGGACACAAATTTCATGCGCCAAAAGGTGTCGGTGCACTTTATGTCAAATCAGACACTCTTATTTCACCGCTTATAATCGGCGGTCATCAGGAAAGGGGCAAAAGGGCAGGCACAGAAAATGTTCCTTATATTGTCGCCATAGGCGAAGCCGCCCAACTTGCACAAGACGCGCTTGACTTTGAAGCCACAACTGTAAAACATTTAAGAGATAAGCTTGAAAATTCTTTAATTAAAAATGTGTTCAACGCAAGATTAAACACTTCTCTAAACAATCGTGTACCGAACACTACAAACATAGGTTTTGAATACGTTGAAGGTGAACTTATTTTACTGCACTTAAGCGATATGGGAATCTGTGCAAGCTCGGGAAGTGCCTGCACATCAGGTTCTCTTGAGCCCAGCCATGTACTAAAAGCTATGGGAATACCGTTTACAGCACTTCATGGGAGTGTACGGTTCAGTTTAAGCCGTTTCACAACCGAAAAAGAAATAGACTATGTGATTTCTGTTGTCCCCAGAGTCATTGACAAATTGATTAAAATTTCGCCGTTTCAGGAAGAATTGGCCACATTGAGAAAGCATAAAAGTTAATCAAATTGGCGTCATGCCGGAACGAACAGCCAAAATACTCCGAGTGTAGGTTATCATATAAATAAAATGCCCATATAATTTGAGTATATGGATATTGAAAAAGCAAGCGGAAATAATTTTTTTACCGCTGCGCCTCTTGATAATGCGCAGGGAAATTTCTTTGCGGCTTTCGGTAATGTTCAAAATTCGATTGGACAAAAAAAACAAAGTCCTCATCGACTTAACGATTATGATTCAAATATTTTGGAAAATACCGCCTATCAAAAAATTTCTGATGATATGTTAAAAATTGAGCATAGAATAGGAATTCTTGAAGACACTTTGACAAAGATAACAGCTGAAATTGAAGCATTAAAGTCTTTCGGAGATTCAATTCAGATAAATTCGCTTATAGATAAAAAACAGCTTATTGAAGAAGAAATCGAAGAATTAAACAGAAGATATTCGGAATTGGGCTTAAGTGCAAAAATTTCAGGACAAATTGCATCTGTTATAAGGTTGTCGTCAAAAAATAAAGCAGGTATTTTTTCAAAGATAAAAAATTTCGTATCAAAAAATATATTGGCAAGATTTTTTAAAAAAATCAATTATCGTGAAAATATAAAAGATGCATTGGTAAAACTCTCCAGTATTAATTCAAACGTGGATGATTTAATAACAATGCACACTCCTTACGGCGAGACCTTCAGCCGATACGAAAAACTAACTGCTTATATCAATAAAGCAAATTCAATTCACGCACAAATATCTAAAAATTTAAAAGAAATAAAATAGTTTATAAAAGCTTTTTTTTGAAGTATAATTGACATAGTTACAGGCTAAGGAGAGATTATGAAAGAGCTTTTAAAAAAATCAGCAGCGCAACAGCATAAGATGATTAAAAATAAAGAAATTTCTGCTGTCGAATTAATTCAGGCAACTTTTGAAAGAATTGACGAAGTTGAAGATAAAATAGGCTCGTTTAATTGTTTAACAAAAGAAGTCGCCTTTGAAACGGCAAAAAAAGTTGATGCAAAAGTGGCAAATGGCGAAGAATTACCGCTTCTTGCAGGAGTTCCGCTCGCACTCAAAGACAATATGAACTTAATCGGATACCCGACCACCGCGTCAAGCAAAATTCTTGAAAATTTTATTTCTCCTTATAACGCCACAATAACAGAAAAACTTTTGAACAATCTTGTTCCTATCGTGGGAAAAGCCAACTTAGACGAGTTTGCGATGGGAAGCTCCACCGAAAACTCTGCTTTCAAAAAAACTTATAACCCTTGGGACTTAAAAAAAGTTCCCGGGGGCTCTTCAGGAGGTTCTGCTGCAAGCGTTGCAGCTTGTGAAGCAGCATTGTCCCTGGGTTCTGACACAGGCGGCAGTATCCGATTGCCGGGAAGTTTTTGCGGAATAATCGGGATGAAACCAACTTATGGAAGAGTTTCCAGATACGGGCTTATAGCTTTTGCATCTTCATTGGACCAAATCGGTCCTTTTGCAAGAACAATCGAAGATGCTGCAATGCTTTTGGAAGTCATCGCAGGTCTTGACCCTAAAGATTCAACATCTTTAGACGTGCCGGTTGAACCCTATTCAAAAATGCTTGACACCGACATTAAAGGAATGAAAGTGGGCGTTATAAAAGAACTTTTAGCTGAAGGTGTTACAGATGATGTTAAAAAGGCAATTGAAAACGCCATTGATTTTTATAAATCCGCAGGCTGTGAAATCAAAGAGGTTTCACTGCCTTATCTTAAATATTCAATAGGAATTTATTACATTCTTGCAACAGCAGAAGCCAGTTCGAATTTGGCACGCTTTGACGGTGTTAAATATGGTTACAGAGTCAAAGATGCTAAAAATCTTATGGAAATGTACACTAAAACAAGAGCAGAAGGCTTCGGCCCCGAAGTTAAACGCCGTATAATGTTGGGAACTTATGCATTAAGTTCGGGCTATTACGATGCTTATTACAGAAAAGCGCAACAATTAAGGGCTTTGGTTAAGCAGGATTTTGACAGAGTGTTTAAAGAAGTTGATATTTTAGTTTCTCCAACATGTCCTAACACAGCATTTGAAATGGGCGCAAGAGCAGATGACCCGCTTGCTATGTATTTAACCGATATTGCGACAATAAGCGCAAACCTTGCAGGGATTCCCGGTTTGAGTGTTCCTGCAGGCTTTGATTCTTCAGACATGCCAATCGGATTGCAAATTTTAGCACCTGTACTTCAAGAAGTAAAATTGTTTAATGCGGCCTATAAATTTGAGCAGGCACACGATTTTTATACAAAAATCGCGCAGGTTTAAATTTTTCTAATACTTCACCATAGAAACAATTCTGACATCTTTAGGAAGTTTTGCTCTGCCGTTTAGTGCTTTTAATTCAATAACAAAGCCGCATCCTACAATCTCAGCACCGGTTCTTGTAACAAGATTACACGCTGCAGCTGCAGTTCCTCCGGTTGCAAGTAAATCATCTAATATGAGCACCCTGTCGCCTTTTTTAAGCGCATCTTCGTGGATTTCCAGAGCATCAGTGCCATATTCCAGCTCATAAGTTTCTTTTATTGTTTTTGCGGGAAGTTTATTCGGTTTTCTGACGGGAATAAAACCTGCATTAAGCTTGTATGCAACGGGCATGCCAAAAATAAAGCCTCTGGATTCCATTCCGACAACGTAATCAATTTTCTCGTCTTTAAACTGTTCGCACAGAAAATCCACCATTAATCGAAGTGTTTGTTTATCTTTAAGCGCGGTTGTTATATCTCTGAACATAATCCCTGGTTTTGGAAAATCTTTTATACTTCTGATTGTGTCTTTAACTTGTTCGATTACTTGTTGTGTCATTTTTCTCCTTTTCTAAGTAAATAGGTGAATAAGTTAATAAGTGAATAAGTGCATTTTATATAATTTAAATTTTTAAATAATTGAACCTATTCACCTATTTACCTATTCACTTATTCACTTGACATACTAATTCCTGTGCTTTTAAGTGCTGTTCTTCTTCCAAAACAAGCCCGTGAGTTGTTTTTCCCCAATTCATATCTTTTTTGCAAAACAGTATTTTAAAACATATCCACATAACAACCGGAAACCATATTACCAACATATATAAGGCTGTTTCAATCGCTTGTTTCAGGGCTTTTGATCTCGGAACATTATCATATCTTCTAAGACTATACCTTATTGCCAAAACAAAGCAAACAGCTATTGCAAGTCCCATTGTCAATGAAGAAAACGCATAATTTATCGGCTTAACTCCTGTTGCAACGCGTCCGACCTGAAAAAATATTTCCATTAAGAGCCAAATCGGCATTAAGAATTCGGAAATATAAGCTGTCATATCAAGACTTGCTCTTAAAGACATTTCTTTTGAATTCAGAACATCACCAAAGTGTTCTAAATATCTTCTGATACTGCCTTCAAGCCACCTTCTGCGCTGCCTGAAAAGCGGTATAAGATAAACTACTCCTTCTTCATAGACAACCGTGTCGGAACAAAATCTTACGTCCCAGCCTTTTATATGAAGTTGAGTTGACATGTCCAAATCATCGGTAATTGTATAATTATTCCAGCCGCCGATGTCTTCCAGTGCTGCCCTTTTTATCAATTCTCCGTTCCCGCGAAGCTCTACTGCCCCTTTAACCGCATCTCTACCGACTTGAAAGTGTGTATCCAAAGTGTATTCGTTATTTTGGCAGCGGGTTAAAAAATTATAATCTTTATTGCTGATGACCTTTCTTGCCTGAACAGCTCCGACATCTTCACTTTCAAGATGAGGCACGAGTCTTGAAAGAAAATCAGGCTGAACTCTTGCATCTGCATCAAACACAAGTATCGCCTCACCTTTTGCAAGTGCCATAGCTTCATTTAGGACTGCAGATTTACCAGGATAAGCGTCTTTTGGGCGAACCATTGCTGTTACTTTATCGTATTTTTTTTCTAAGTCTTTTATAACAGATGCGGTATTGTCATCACTTCTGTCATCAATTACTATGACTTCAAATTTTTCGTAAGTTATGGCTAAAACATTTTCAACTGTCTTTGAAATAACTCCCTCTTCATTGTGTGAAGGAATCATGATCGTGACAAAAGGTTTAAAATTTTCGTTTATTACTTGCGGGTTTTTTCTTAATTGGCGTCTTTTGTGAAGAGTTGCAAGGTGCATGTAAAAAGCATATACGAGCATCGCACAGCATAAAAATACAAGCCCCCATAGGGTGTTGAAATAATTTTGAAAAACATATAAAAACACTCCAAGTCCAAAAATTATTGCAAATAAAACAATTCTTTCTCTCATTTAATACCTGCGTAACCTCATTGCATACTCACTTAAAATATCGGCAACCTTGCTTTTCGCATCAAGCTCCAATGACATTGTAGCAAAAAATTGGGCATGTTTCTTATATTTGTCATCTTTCATTACTTTTTGTGTACAATCATAAAGTTTTTGAACAGTTAAATTTTTGTGCGTAACAACCTCTGAGACTTGTAATTCTGCCATTCTTCGAGCATTATTTTCTTGTTCGATTTGATTTAAGTCCGGAACAATAACAGAAGGTTTACCCAAAGATAAAATTTCCATAGCCGTAGAATGTCCTGCTTGGGCAATGACAAGGTCTGCGGTTTTTAAATAAGGCGAAATATCTCCAATCATGCCTTTAATGCTTACGTTTGAAGGTATTTTTTCCGCTTCAAAGAAAGTGAAAATTTCAAAATCAACCTCGGGCATTCTTTCGGCGACCGCCAAAATACAATCAAAAAGAGGTCTTCTATAGGCATGCCCGCCCAAGGATACAACAACATAAGGTTTGTCAGTGTTTCTTTGTATTAAAGGAACGCTGTTAATATCAAAATTAACCAAAGGTCCTACAAAGCGGGTTCTTTTCATGATTTTTCTGTTGTGGCTTAAATTGGGTAAACAAACCGTATAAGGTGGCGGAAAATCAGGAATAAGAATTTCTTCGGTTGAACTTAAATACATGCGCATCCAGGAATCAAAAGAAACACCTAAAAGCTTGACCAGCCAGTTATCTTGCTGAAAAAACGGATAAAAAGCACTCTGGTTTGTAATTGTAATACAAGGCAGTTTAAGCTTTTCAGCCGCCATGACAGGAACCATGCGGCCGTCCGCAACAACGCATGACGCCCCTGAATTTCTTATTATATCGACTTCTTCATCGACAAGTTTATTGAATTTTACCACCCAGCCTTGATTTTTAACTATCGTTTTTGCGACATCAAAAGCACCGTCTTGTCCTACAAATTCCAATTCCTGAGAAATCTTTTGGCATGGAATTCCATGCTCTTTAAGTCTTTCCAAAGCATAGCCGTAAGTGCCTATAAGATAATTTTTTTTGTCTAATTTGGTTGAAATAGCTATGGCTCTTGAAGAATGGCCGTATCCTTCCGAGCTTATGGAAAAATAAATTTTATTCAAGAGTTTGTCTTTTGGCTTGAAAAGTCTTGCTATTTTGTTAAATTCATCTCTGAAAATCATATTTAACTTACCTCTTCCAACAATATTATAGTCCAAATATATGTTTTTTTGGGAAAAATTATATTAATTTTCGTAAAAATACTTGCGTTTTATTTTAGTTTCAATATAATAGTCCATGTACACATTAAGAAAGGGGTTTATTATTATGAACAAAGAAGAATTAGTACAAGAGATAGCTAAAAAAGCTAAAGTTACTCAAAAAGATGCAGGAGAAGTTCTCGGAGCATTGGTAGATACTATTCAAAAAACTGTTGCTAAAGGCAAAAAAGTTACTTTGGTAGGATTCGGAACTTGGGAACCACGCAAAAGAGCTGCTAGAAACGGAAGAAACCCACAAACCGGTAAAGAAATTAAAATTGCAGCTAAAACTGTACCTGCATTCTCTGCTGGTAAAAAATTCAAACAAATCGTTAACGG
>DAOQAU010000045.1:0-1566 GCA_035354275.1 Candidatus Gastranaerophilaceae bacterium | reverse complement strand
TTAACGGTTGTTAATTTTTTAAAAGGTGTGTAATTAATTACACACCTTTCTTTTACGTCATTGCGAGACAAGAATTAGCAGATAATCCTTAAAGCATCCACCGAAGCAATCTTTACGTACTTAATTTAATATATTTTGAGGAGCAAACGCCTTTAATTTTGCTGATTTTATCCAAAACATCACTATCAACGGCTTTATCTGTATTTATAATCATAATCGAATTTTCGCCGGTTTTTTGAACGACATGCATATGATTTATGTTAATACCATGCCCGCCTATTACAGTTGCAACTTGTGCAATCATTGAAGGTTTATTTTCATGCGGCACTAAAATCAGATGTTTTTCAGGTTCAATACTTGTTGTGTATTGGTTAATTTTTACTATTCTTTGCATGTTTTCTGCAACCAAAGCTCCTGAAACCGTTGCTTCTTGAATATCTGTAATCAATTTTACACTTAAAAGTCCTATGTAATTGCAGGTTTTGTCGGTTTTTGACGTTGTGACAGAAATTCCTTTTTGCTTAGCTAAAACAGGAGCATTAACAAAATTGACATTTTCAACAAAAGAAGAAAAAATTCCTTTTATAATTGCAACTTCAAGCGGAGAAATGTCAAGTGAAGTAAGATTTCCCGTTGCAGTTATTTCTATTGATTTTAGATTTCCGCTGACTATCTGCATTGCAAATTCGCCGATATTTTGTGCTATTTGCATATAATCTTTTACAGGCTCAAGTTTGTCCGGCTTCAAAGAAGGAATATTAACCGCACTTGAGGCAGAGCCTCCCGTCAAGACTTCTTTTATCTGATTTGCAACATCAATTGCAACATTAAGCTGGGCTTCTGCTGTACTTGCACCCAAATGCGGAGTTAAAACTATATTTCCTTCAATATTTATAAGCGGGGAATTTTTGATATTAGGCTCATCTTCATAAACGTCAATCGCTGCAGCACTTACCTGACCTGATTCCATAGCTTCTTTAAGTGCGCTTTCATCAACTATTCCACCTCTTGCACAATTTATAATCCGAACTCCTTTTTTCATTTTAGAAATTGTGTCTTTATTGATAAGGTGCGTCGTTTCTTTTGTTTTTGGCGCATGAATTGTTATAAAATCACACTTAGCCCAAAAATCATCCAATTTTGAAACATATTGAGCCCCGATAGCCTCCACCGTTTCTTTTGAAGTATAAGGGTCACAGACTAAAACCTTCATCCCTAAAGCCGTCGCTACATGCGCAACATGAGAGCCTATTTTTCCGAGCCCGATTATGCCGAGCGTTTTTCCGAAGACTTCGACTCCTGTGAATTTTGAACGCTCCCACAGCCCCATTTTGGTGGATTGAGAAGCCTTGGGTATGTTTCTTGCCATTGAAAGCATCAGGGCGATTGTGTGCTCTGCAGCGGCGTTTGTGTTGCCGTCGGGGGAGTTTACCACTATAACACCTTTTTGAGTGGCGGCTTCGACATCAATGTTATCCACGCCGACACCTGCCCTGCCTATGATTTTCAGGTTTTTGCCCGCTTCAATGACTTTTGAAGTAACTTTGGTTTCGCTTCTGACCATAA
>DAOQAU010000044.1:0-13380 GCA_035354275.1 Candidatus Gastranaerophilaceae bacterium | reverse complement strand
TAAAAAAGCTACAAAAAATAGGGTAATAGTTTTTAAATTATGGGTATAATATAACTTCTTTTCTCTACCTATCTTTGAAATTTATTACCAAATTTCTATGTGTAAATGGTGTGAAATTTTGTGTAAAAGATGCTGCGTGTAGCCTATAAAGACAAAGTTAAAATAAGATAAATAGTTTATAGCTTATGGGTCATGTCTGATATTAGCATTCTATCAATCTAGCATGCTAGCCCTGTGTATATAAGTATATACACATATACACAAATAATCATTTATGGGTCTTTATGGGTCATTATATACGTTTATGTCTGCTTATGTATGTTTATGCACTTTATATCCGTTTATATAAATTAAGGTAAGATATACTTTGTAAGCTTACCTTCACCTTCTTTTTTAATAATCCCCACTTCTACCATTTTAAATAAGTCTCTTTTACTTGTTTCTCTTGTGGCTTGTGTTAATTCTTGGTACAAGCTGTTATTTATAGCACCTTTTTCTCTGATAAACTCTATAGCTTTTTTCTGTCTATCATTCAAGCCTGAAAATTCTTTTCTAAAGTAAACTGAGAAGCCACCAGACTCTTCTTTAAATTCAGGTTCAGGTAATAATTGAGATTTACACTTCTCAATTATTCTACTGATACCAGAGCCAAATCTTTCGACCATGCCCGACAAATAAAAGATGTTCATTATTAGCTTGTTTCTTGAACGTGATGGGTGTTGACCTTTGATTTGCTCTAAAGTTAGACCGCCTGTTAATCCTCCACTGTTATATATCCAAAGAGAATCCTTAAAAATTTTTGCTTGTATTTCTGTACCACTATCAAAATAATCTCTATGTATTAAAGCGTTCAATAACGCTTCCCTGACTGCATCTAAAGGATAATCCCAATATTCATCCCTTTGTAGCTTCCCTGAAATAACGTATTTAACATTATTATAAAATTTTAAGGCTTCTTCTCCGTCTATAGCCTGCTTAAATAGGTTTCCCTTTATCTGTCTGTCTCCAATGAATGTAACTCCAGTATTATCTTTAAATGCACCGACTCTTAAAGTTGCACTTGTAAAGTATTTTTGTGGATTTTTGCCGAATAACAATATTGAGGCATTGGTTAATTTACCGTCAATAATTAAATCTAAACGTTCAAGAATTGACTGTATACTTTCATCTTCCCCGACTATAGGCAATCTTTTCTTACTGTTTGCAAGTTTAATAAAGTATCTGACTATTTCCGTATCAATTTCATCAATAGAGTAGTTGCCTGTCAAAGTATCCCAAGAAACATCTTTTAAGAACATTTTCTTTAATTCTTCTCTTTGCATCTCTCTTGTAGTATTCCCAACACGCTTGTAATACTTACCTTTATAAGAAATCGGATTAGAAGATTTTTCAACTAAGACAGATAAAATATTTTTACCTTCAATTGTTAATATATTAATTTCAGGTTGAATGCCAAGAGAATCTACTATTTGATTAATAATTGTTTCTTGTCTTCCTTTTGGTAAATCTATACCTTTAGGTTCTTTTTTGTCGGTAACTCCTAAAAGAATTATTCCGCCTTTTGTATTCGCAAAAGCAGATAATGATTTATAAAAATTAGTATTAATTTCTTCTTTATATTCTAAAATAACACTTTCATTTTTGGACAAGTCTAAAGTCAATTCTTAATCTCCTTACCGTTTTATTATAGCAGAAAATTTTCACAATTCAGGCATGAAAATAAGTTGAACTTTAAAAATGTTCTAATTTCAGTACTCGCAGTATCTTAATCTGCGCATTTTTAAAATACGTATAAAATCAGCTTCAAAATTTTTTGTGTAATATTTGTGGAGTTGTGTATTTTGTTCAACGTAAAATCAATACTTTCAGCCCTGTTCAAAAGGTAGTATGTTTTGTTCAAAACCCACTAAAAAAGAGGCTTTTAGCCTCTCCAACACTGATTTACAGTCTGCTCCCTTTAGCCACTCGGGCACCTACCCAAATTCGAAGGGAAACTTTGTTTCCCGTAGCCCCGAGTGTCGTTTTGTTTACAACTGACAAGGAGCCTTACTTTAGCGAGGGTACATTGTTGAACACTCTTCGCTTTGAACTTGGAACATTATTTAATTATCAATTTGCCCTTGACGAGATTTGAACTCGTGGCCTCTCCCTTACCAAGGGAGTGCTCTACCCCTGAGCCACAAGGGCATATTAGTGAATGGTGAACAGTGAATGGAGTTCAAAATTCAAGGTTTACTTTTTCAATTCTTTAGAAAAAGTAAGCCGGTGAGAGGAATCGAACCTCCAACCTACGGTTTACAAAACCGTTGCTCTACCGTTGAGCTACACCGGCAAGTGATTAAGAATATTATATTAACGAAAAAACTATATGTCAAGTGAACAGGGCTTTTTGCTCTGCCTTGACTATGCCGCAACATCTACTTTTTTGGGTTCAACTTCTTCTTTTTGGACTGTTTTTTCAATTTTTTCAGGAGCTTTGTTTTGCACTTTTTGTTCTGCGAGGGGGGCTTTTGCAAAAATATTTTCGTTTTTTGCAGGTTTTTTTTCTTTTGAAGAAATTTTCTTTGCAATTTTTGAGCCTATGCTGTATCCGCCGATTGATGCAAATACAAACAAAATACCTTTTAATATTGTCGGAGATGATTTAATCAATTTGCTAAGTGTCCTATAGCCTTTTGCATCGGCAGATTTTATTCCTTTTTCGCAAAGTTCTTTTACTGTTTTGCTTTCAACCATATTATCCAGCAACTTTTTGGCAACTTTTTCTGATATAAACATTCCTGAAAGGGCACCTGTTTCATTTATTAGAGTTGTTTTTTTATCATCCGAAGTTAAAACTTTAATACCGGAAGAAACGCAAATAAGAGGGTTAATGTTATCGCTTGCAAATTTTGTGATTTTTCCTATTGCTTGTAAAGCTTTGCTTTTATTTGAAAAGTTAAGAATATTTTCAACAGCTTTTGCGGGACCCTTGCCAAGCTTTTTGTCCAGTTGTATAATTGAATCGATGACCTTTTTTGCTTGCCCTACGGCAACAGCACTTCGGCCGACTTCACCATGTTTGGTTTTATCGACGTTTCTTGCACAAAATATTGCTGATGCAACTGCGTTTGTCATTTTCCAACCTATAAATATACACTACCTACATATATATAAAGTTGTTTTTAACTACAAAATTGCCTTTTTTGTAAAATTATTTACAAAATTTACATTAAATAAGGATAAATAATTATCCTTTTTACGTCATTGCGAGACGTGGGTTATCGGCTTTTATAGTTATTGTCCACCGAAGCAATCTAAAAAGTTATAATTTCTTGAATATTTTCTTTTGGGACCTTTTGGTGGCAAAAGGTCCCGCCAAAAGCCACCCCCTGCTCGTCGCTTTTTCCCAGAGTACGGCTCATTCCATTGAAAATTTCAAACTCGCTACGCTCAAACAGTGAAATTTTCGGGCATTGCATTTCGCCTACTCTGTCATAAAAGCTCCTCAAAGGGGGATTTTTATTAACGATATTTAAATGTGATATAATAATCAAATAATAACGTCATCCTGAACTTGATTCAGGATCTCACAAACTAATAATTTTTGTAATTATTTTTTATGAACCTACTTTCTTGTGTCGACAAGAAAGTAGGCAAAGAAACTCCCGACCGGATCTGCGCTCGCTAATTTACACTAAACTCAACCCGAGCTCGCGAACTCGTGCCTTCGGCACTCAAACACACTCGCTCTGCCGTTGTTTCGTTAAGTGTAAATTGCTCACTCCGATATGGTCGGAAAAGAGTCCGTAGAGGGTTTCACTCTGAAACCCTTTAGTTGCTTAATGAATTTTTCATTAAGCAACCCGTTATTTAGCGAGAGCTCGCTCGAGCAGGCGGCGCAGCCAAAAGAGTGATTTTTCTTTCTTGGTGACTTCTTTCTTTTTTCGTCGATATAAAAAAGAAAGAAGTCACAATAACTTAAATTTAACGCTTTTTAGATTGCTTCGGGGGTAAATATATTGTTCCCCCTCGCAACGACGGGTGAGAGGTAGTTGTTAATCTTTATAACAAATTTTGTTGTATTCACAGTATTTGCAGGCTGTAAGCGTTTTTGAAAAAACTTTTGCATCGCATGTAAAATCAATTTTTTTGCAAATTTCTTTTAAATTTTCTTCGTAAGTTTTTTTTAAATCTTCGTTAAATAAAATTGATTTTTCTTCACCCTGTTTAAGCCCTATATAAACAAAAGTAATCGAATTGACAGGAATATTTTTCTGTTTAAAAATTTTGTCCGCGGCAAGCAGATACACCATTGTCTGAAAATCATTTTGCGGATTTTGAGGTATGTTTCCGGTTTTGTAATCCAAAATGAAATAATCATTGCCTTGTTTTACAATAGCATCCAAACGCCCGCCCACCCAAAAATCTCCGATTTTGCACGAAAGATTATGTTCTGTCACAACAGGTTCAAAGCTCATATATTTATTACTTTTCAAAGCCTCCCAATCGGTTTTTTCTGCTTGTGTAAGCGTTTGTTCCATTTTTGAAATATCGTTTTTATTCAAGAAATAATTTGCAAGAGCGTGGATTTTTTTACCTTTTTCAAAAATCTCTGGTTTTTGCGGCATAGAGATTTTTTCTACGTACTTGAAGCAGAATTTTTGCTGACACTGGTCAAAGTTTTTTAACATATTGGGTGAAAAATTATTCATCTGTCACCTCCGAATTTCTTGGTTTTAAAAGCTTTTCAAAAATTGCAGAAGGTTTTTGTTCTTTTTCTTTTCCGTAAGGTTTTGTGATTTTGCTTACCGTAAAAAACAGCTTTCTTTTTGCCCTTGTAATTGCAACATAAAGCAATCTCAAATTTTCTGCAAGCAAAAATTCTTTTAAATCGTCATCGGTTTTTTTCCTGTAATCAGGATTCAGTTCTCTTACTTCTTCCATAAATCTTGAATTTTTTTTCAGCGACATATTCTCAAATTCAATCGGAAGGCTGTCCTCGCTGAATTCGGGCAAAAATACAAAATCAAACTCATCCCCTTTAGATTTGTGCATCGTCATAATCTGGACTTTGCCTTCAAGGAATTTTTTGTCGTCTTCGTCTTCTTCGGAAAAGAACTTAAAACCGCTCAGGTTAGGCTTTTTGGCAAGTTCTGAGAGCCTGTCTAAAATAGCGGAAAACTTTTTGTACTGAACGCTCAAACGCTTAATTAATGTGGCAATAAGATACACGTTTGATTTTTCGATTTGGCTGTCGGGGTAGTAATAAAGCCCGATTTTAATGGCAAGTTCTTCAATCGGCATTGAAGAAAAATTCAGCCAGTAATCCACATCCCAGTAAAAATCGACAAGGTCGAGGTTTTTAATATCATCGGTGCTTGTCTGGACAAAAACTGAAGGGAAATTTCTTATCTGGGCAAACATTCCTGAAGTGTAGTGCCCCAGTTCTGCAAGAATATCGTAATTTTGGGCAATATTTTCGTTGTCAAAAGGATTTTGAATAATTTTAAGCACCGCAAAAATTGTCCTGAAAATTCCTTTTTGTTCCAGACATTCGCTTCTTGTAATGGTTTTGAGCCCCGAGTTGTTTATAAATTTTGTCCAATTTGTGACTTGATAATTGTTTCTCAAAAGAATTCCCAAAGTTTTGTCGGGATTTTTTGAAATAAGAGTTTTAATCTGTTTGAGGATAAAGTTTTTTTCTGTAAATTCGTTGTCAAAAACTATGGGCACAATCGAATTTCTTTCCTGCGGATTTTTTCCTTCGACCGGGCGCATAAAAATTTCATAGAAAGCGTTTTGGGTTTTTGGATTTTTTTGTGATGTTTTGAGCAGATTGTTGGCAAGTTCCCAAACCTCTTTCGTGCATCGTTGCGAACGGTTCATGCTGACTTTTGTCTGCGCTTGATTAATGAATCTTCTGAAACCTTCTACATCTGCGTTTGAAAAAGTCGTTGTGATTGCCTGATTTACATCGCCGCATCGGATTAAGTTTTTATGTTTTGAACTTAAAAGAGATATTAATTCCTGTTGAATTTGCGAGGAATCCTGCGCCTCATCTTCAATCACATAAAGGCAAATGTCCTGATAATATTTCAAAACATCGGGATTTTCTTTCAAAAGTTTCACCGACAAAATAAGCATATCGTCATAGTCGATTAAGTTGTTTTCTTTTAAAATTTGATCGTATTCGTTAAAAAATTCGAGGAATTTACTTAATTCCGCTTTTTTATTTTCAATTTTGTTTGTTCCTTTGCTTATTTTCAAAACAGAAACGGCTCTGTCAAAATCTTCTGATTCTGTTTTTTTGAGTTTAAGTTTTGCAGATAATTCTCTCAAAATCCTTGACCGCTGGGTGTCGTCGCAGATTTCAAAATCGGGATTTAAGCCCAATTTCTCAAAGTTTGAATTTTCTTTTAATATTTTAAGCGCAAGTCCGTGAATTGTGCTTATATTGGGAAGCTGTGTGCTGTAAGGGTTTGCAAGCTGAATCCTTTCCCTGAAATTTCTTGCGGCTGATTCCATATAAGTCAGTACAAAAATGTTTTCAGGGTTTGTACCTTCTTCAAGAAGCTTCAGGATTAACGATAGCAAAATGGTGGTTTTGCCCGCCCCAGGCACTGCAGAAATTGCCATTGAGCCTGATTTGTAATCCAAAACCGCCTTTTGGTCGTCGCGGGGAATTATTTTTTTAACTTTTGCTTCTGCTACCCCCTCATTTACCCCCCCTGCATTTACCCCCTCATTTACCCCTCCTATATTTACCCCTCCTTCAATGCCGCCGAAATTTTCGACACCCATAGAATCAAAAAGGCTTGCATAGGTGTAAACTTTTTCACCTGCGCATAGGGTAAGTTTTCTTAAAATTCTTGCGGTTTTTTGCCTGCTCAGTTCAATGTTGTCTTGAAGCGTAAATTCGGCCTTATCCCAGCCTGCCTGAAAAACCCACGCATTATAAAGCGGGCCTGTGTCGCTTTTTATCCATTCATCGCTTGAAACATCAAGCCAAATTTGATATTTTGTCTGAATTTGATTGTCGATAATTTTTTGAGGCGTTGCGATTACAAGGTCATTTTCTTCTATTTCAAGCGTAGAATAAGGATTTTCAGAGATAATAGAATTTTCAATCTGGTTTATTATCTGACTGTTTGAGATTTTTTTGTCGGTAAAAACACTTTCAAAATCTTCAATTTGTTTTATGAAAAAGTTAAATTTATTTATTTCATCCTTATCGTAAAATTTGAAGTCGATTAACTCTGAAATCCCATAAATTTGCTCTGAAAGCTTGTTTGTTTTTTTGAGGTTTTCTAACAAATTTAAAAAAGCTGCATAATTTTTTGTGAACGCTTCATTTTTAAAAGTAAAAGGTATAAATTCCTTTGTTTTTTCAAATTCATCAAGGATTTTTCTGCAGTATTTTATAGGAATTTTCAGGAAATCCGACAGAATTGCCCTTATTTCAAACTCACAAAGCTCTTGTTTGAGCGTTTCGTCACAGAGTTTTAAAATGGAAAGACAATAAGCAACAATGGGATTTTGGACAATTTTTTCGCTTCCTGACAAGAAAACAGGATTAACCTGACTTTTGGGTAAATTTTCTCTTAGCGAAAATTTGAGCATATCGTCGATTATCGGAGTAATAATTGCAATTTCACAAGGTTTTATTGAATTGTTGATAAGACTTTTTACTTTTTTAATCCCTTCATCAAGCATTTGAGCACGTTTTGAGGTTGAAAACAGGGAAAAATTTATTAACTTTTGGTTTTTTTGTCCCGTTGCGTTATTAAAAATAGTCTGTGCATCTTCTTTAAGGGCAGTTTTCGCAGGCAAAACCAACGGTGCTTCATTTGACATTTCTTCAAAGCCGAAAACCGCACTTTTATCCGCACTTAAATACCCCCAACGACTTGAACCCAAAGGGTCGTAAGCTATGAAAATATCTTTTAATTTTGGCTGTAAAAACTTTATAAAATCAAGACAAATCGGGGTTATTTCATCGCCGTCATCAACCAGCAAATATTCGATTTTGGAAAAACAGCCTGTATTTTTATACAAGTGGTTAAAAATGAGACTTTGTCTTAAGTAGTCAAAACTTCTCAATTCAAGGGTTCTTTTTTTGAATTCGTCAAGTGCCGCTTTAGCGTCAGGCGCAAAACTTTCTTTCAAAATTTCTTCGGAGCGTTTTTTTACATCAACATCGGTTAAGTTATTTTGGACAATTAATGAATATCTGCGAAAAAGCTGGTGCAGGAGTGATTTTTTGGAGTTATATCCTTCAAATTTAACGTCTTTGATTATATCTTTGAGGAGGCTTTGAGAAACTTCCAGCCCTACAAGATTTGGAAGAATTTTTGTGTTTGAGTCTTTAATTGAATTTTCCAAAAATGCCCAGTTATCGGTGATTGTGTTGTAAACAAGTCCGTAAAACGAATAAATCTGAAGCTTTTCAACAGTTTCTATTTTTAAATTTTCAAGAGTTTCTTTAATAAATTTTTCTTTTTTGTTCGAATTTTGCAGCAAAACAAGAATTTTAGTGCTGTCCACTCCCGAGTTTAAAAGCTCGGCATACTTTTGTGTCAGCAATTGTGTTTTTTCACTAGAAATTGGACCTTGTATTAACATAACTCCCACCTTAAATTAATTCTACACATTCAAGGACAAAAAACAATGAAATTATTTTGTAATATTCGTTTACAAAAAGGCAATTTCCGCAACTGTATATACTTTATATATAAAGAAAGAGGAAAAACAATGAGAGCAATGTTATTAAAATTCACATCAAGAAGAAAAAGATTTTCTGCATTAGATTTGATATAGAAAAGATTTAACGAAAGCGGGCAAAAAACAGAATGTTTTTTGCCCGCTTTCGTTTTAATTATTGAAAAAATTTCTATAAACGGGTTGAAAAAAACTTTCGCTTTTGCGAAAATATTTATAAATACGGGGGATTTTCGATGAAGACTCAAAAAAGAATATTAATCGTTGATGATGATACCGAAATCAGGGAACTGCTTGAATTTGACATAGGTCAAAGCGGTTACTATGTTGATACTGCAAAAGACGGGCTTGAAGGGCTTAATAAGGCGTTAAATAACGCTTACGATTTGATAATTCTTGATGTTATGATGCCCAAAATGAACGGATTTGATGTTTGTAAAAATATCAGGCAGGCAAAGCTTGCCGTACCGGTTTTGATGCTCACAGCCAAAGGTACAATTATTGACAAAACCGAAGGTTTTGACTGCGGGGCAGATGATTATCTGGTCAAGCCTTTTGATATTCAGGAAGTGCTTTTGCGCATAAGGGTATTGCTTCGAAGGAACCAAATTGAAGAGGACAACTCAATATCATCCGAAGTCCTGCGTGCAGGCGACATTGAAATTTTCCCCGACACGCTTGAGTGTGCTGTTGTCAATAAAAGAATAAAGCTTACTCCCACAGAGTTTGAAATACTTTATTGTCTTATGCAGCATTTTAATTCGCCTGTCACATTGGCGGTCTTGCTCGATGAAGTCTGGGGCTACGACAGCAGCGAAGATGTAAGGATGTTGAGAGTGCACGTGGGCGGGCTTCGTAACAAAATCGAGCCCGACGGCAAAAACCCCAAGTATTTGCATACAGTTACAAATGTGGGTTACAAATTAACCCCTTTTACCGAAGAATAAGGTTAAATTAGAAGTCGGATTAAGGATTAGAAGATGAAAAAATTAAAACTTCACAGATTGAAAATTGCAGAACAAATATTGGTTGTATTGCTCTTTGCAGTAATAATTCCTATGGCAATAAGCGGGTTTATTATCAATAATATTAACCAGCAGTCAATTCGTTCGCAGTTAAGAGATTCTGCTATGCTAATTGCGAAAATGGTTTCGCAGGAAGTTGATATTTTTATAACTTCTTCACTTAACGAACTTAATCAGATAAAATTTGCCGCAGACTATATGGGCGGAACTTATTCAAAGCCGAAATATTTCAATAAAGTTTTGAAAAATTCTCCCGAATTTCAAAATCTGGAAATTCTTAATACAAAACAAGATTTGCTTAAACTTCACGAAAATAACCTGAAAAATAACAATGTTTCAATTTATACGACAATGCGCGATAATAAATTTCTTGTTGCAACCTTCAATGTTGATTTTGTAAAAAAGAGTCTTTTTAAACCTGTTTTGGAAGACGAAAGACAGATTTATGTTTTGTCTTCAAACGGAACGCTTATTGCAGCACACAATTTTAAGGAAAAAGATTATCAAAACACAATGAAGTATCTTCCCAAAAAACTTAAAACAGATACTCCCGTAATCTTTGGTAAAACCAAAAATCAGCCGCTTGTTTATTACAAAAAAACAAGCCCCAACATAATGATTGTGGTTAACACGACAAAAGGCGTTATGAAAAAAACGATTAATGCCAACAGATTTAAGATAATTCTTGCGGTTTTAATAGCTGCTCTGACGGTAATTTTTGTGGTGGGGCTTTATACTTATTACCTTTATATAAATATCAGACAGCTTTTTAAAGGGATTATAGCAATTTCAAAAGGGAATTATCAAAGGCGAATAAGACTTTTGACAAATGTTTTTACTCCTTATGAGATTGTTTTTCTCGCGTTTGAATTTAACCGCATGGCAAGCCAAATCCATAAATCTTACATCCAACTGAAAAAGAAAAACGTCGAGCTGAAAGACTTAAACGAATTTCGTTCAAATTTGGTTGATACCGTAAGCCACGAATTCAGAACCCCGCTTACAAGCATTCAGGGCTACACCTCAAGGCTTTTAAGACAAGATATTGAAATTGATGAAGATACAAAACAAAAATCGCTAAAGACTATTAAAAAACAATCCGAAAGGCTCTCCAGAATGGTGGAAGATCTGCTTGTTGTACCCGATATTGAAGGCTCAAAATTACGTATTCAAATAGAGCCCGTTTGGCTCAGCAAAACAATTAATTCTGCAATCACACTTGTAAAAAGCGATGAAATAAAAATTGTAAACAAAGTCTCTGATGATTTTCCGCTTGTGCTTGCAGACAAAGACAGGTTTGAGCAGGTTTTGGTTAATCTTCTTGAAAACGCAGTAAAATATTCCCAAGAGAAAAAAGAAGTTACTGTTGAAAGCAAAATTTTCAAAAAATACGCAAAAATTTATGTCAAAAACGATTGCAAAGTTATTCCAAAAGACAAATTGAATGTTCTGTTTGAAAAATTTACCCGAATTGACGATAAAACAACAAGAACCACAAGAGGAACAGGGTTGGGCTTATACATAGTAAAAGGGCTTGTTGAGGCTATGAACGGTGAAATTAAACTTTCTTCGACAAAAGAAAAAGGCTTTGTTGTGGAAATTAAATTGCCGATTTTTAATCCGGAAAAAGTAAAATGAACAGCAATGATTTTATGAAGCAGGCTTTGGGGGTGGCAGAAAAATCAGGTGCCGACGTACCTGTCGGTGCCCTTATAGTCCAAAACGGAACAATAATTTCCGCCTGCCATAATGAGAAAGAGCAGAATAAGGATTCAACTGCTCATGCCGAGATTTGTGCTATAAAAAAAGCTTCTTTAGTTTTAAGCAGGTGGCGGTTAGATGATTGTGAGATGTATGTGACACTTGAACCCTGTCCTATGTGTGCCTGGGCGATTATTCAATCAAGAATAAAAACGGTCTATTTCGGTTCTTACGATATCCAATACGGGGCATTGGTTTCTGTTTTGGACTTGAGAAAACAGGCAAAATCAGATTTGAAGGTTTTTGGCGGAATATTAGAAAAAGAATGCGATAATATTATAAAAGAATTTTTTGGCAAAATCAGATGATAGCAAAAAATAAATTAGAAGAATTAGTAAAAAAATATGAGGTTGTTGATTTTATTAAAAATGACCCGATTCAATTTTCATACCGTTTCTTTGACGTTATTGCGAGACAAGAATTATCGGCTTTGGATAAATCTTCCACCGAAGCAATCTTCACGGATATTGAAATTAAGAACATCGAAATAGCCGCATTTTTATCATCTTTATTTGCATACGGCAACAGAGAAGTTTTTATAAAAAAATTAGACGAACTTTTTGAAATAATGAAAAATCAGCCGCTTGATTTTGTTTTGAATTTTAATCTGAGCGTGTTGAGGGGATTTAATTACCGCTTTGCAAAAGATTCGGATATAATCGAAGTTTTTAGGATTTTAAACAAACTTTATTCCAAAGGCGGTGACTTGAAAAAACTTTTTGAATATGGTTATTCTTTACCCTCGCCCCTTGGGGGAGAGGGCAGGGTGAGGGGTAAAATTTATTCAATGCTTCAGGCAGTAGTCGATTACTTTTATTCAAACGCAAAAAATGAAGCTGGTGCGGGATTTTATCATTTAATTCCAAACCCGCAAAACGGCGGTGCGATGAAGCGGATGAATTTATTTTTGCGCTGGATGGTGCGAAAACCACCTGTGGATTTGGGAATTTGGGATTTTATTTCTCCAAGCGAACTTTTGATTCCACTTGATGTCCATGTTGCAAGACTTTCAAGGCAAATGGGACTTCTGCATAGAAGCAGCAATGATGCAAAAGCAGTAATTGAGCTTACGCAAAATTTGAAAAAAATAGACAAAAACGACCCTGCAAAATTCGATTTTGCAATATTCGGGCTGGGAATTGACAGTAAGGATAAAAATACGTAAACTTTTATTAACAAACTAGCAATTTTTTGCATTTTTGGGGTTTAAAACGTTAGAATAATAAAAAAAGGGGTGTGCTATGGCAGTAGGTTTAGATACAGAACATAATTATTTAGCCCAATATATCGCAAAACAAAATCAGGTTGGCTCGTTTACTTCCGGTGACAAAGCCAAAGTCACTGAAGTTCCTAAGGCTGAAGAAACAAAGACAGATACTGTTGAGATTTCTAAAAAAGATGAGCCAAAAGCCGATAAGAAAAAATATTCTTTCAAAACTTTTATAGCTGATGTCGCTGATGCCTGGATTAATTTCAAAGAAATTACAAAAGGTATATTTAAAGGATTGTTAGTAGGCGGTGTTGCCACAACATTTGGTTTGTTCATTGACAAAATGTCTTCAGGATTAAAAGCGGCAGGAAAATTTAAACCTGCTGAAAAAGTTGCTGAAGCTGCAGCTAAAAAATTCACTATTTGGACAGCTGTTGCAAGTAAATTTAAAAATAATAAAGATATTCTTAGTTGTGAATTGAGTGTATTTAAAAAAGCATTTGCAAAAGGTTCGACTAAAGGCAAAATTGTTTCAGGTCTAATCGGTGCTGCTATTCTTACAGGCTATATTATCGCAGCAAGACTCCGTGCTAACTTGAAAACGGCAGATGTTGACCACGCACTTCACGAAGGTCACAGAGATAAATAATTTAAGAAATAAATAAACATTGAGGGCGATTTTTC
>DAOQAU010000043.1:7636-13411 GCA_035354275.1 Candidatus Gastranaerophilaceae bacterium | reverse complement strand
ATAATTCAATTAAAACTATAAAAAACCTTGTGGTCGGTTTTGTTGCACTTAATTCCCCTTATGAAAATAAAACAGACGGCATAAGATATGATGAAAAATTTAAAAACAAATTTTATGTTGAAGTCAATGATAAAAGAAAAAATATTTATCCGTCATTTTATCGCAGTTTGTCAAAATATCCCGCGCAATATTTTAACACCGTAAATAAATCCGGTTCAATTGTTACAACAAACGATGTTGACGGTTATATAAGAGTTGTTGATCAATTTATTGATTATAAAGGAACTTTGTATCCTTCTTTGGCACTTAGAATGTACGATTATTTAGAGCAAGGTGACGAAAAATTTATTGTAAAAGACAAAAAAATTACACTTGAAGGCTCAAAACTCAATATTCCAGTATTTTCAAATTATGGCGGAATTTTTAACAATATCAAATATTACAAGCTAAGACCAAATTCACAGTATTCGCATAAAACTTTTTCGGCAATAGATATAATTCAATCTTATGATGCTTTGAAGCAAGGGAAAACCCCGACAGTTTCTCCTCAAAATTTCGAAGATAAAATAGTTTTTTTAGGTGCAAACGCAAAAGCAATGGCTATAGGACTTGCGGATAAAAAAAGAACGCCTATGCTTGAAGACTATCCCGGAGTTGACATTCAAGCAACGAATTTAGACAACATTATGCACAATGAATTTTTGGTACAAACAACTTTATTTCAAGACATTATAACAATCTTAACGCTTTTGGCCGCTTCGTTTTTAATTGTAATGAACTTTTCGCTTTTTGCTTCAATCAGCATAAATGCCCTTTTAATGTTGGCTTATATAACCGCCTGCGTTTTTTGCTATAGATTCGGGCTTGTAATAAGCGTAATTACGCCTATTGTCCTTCAAGTAATTACTATGACTGTTGCATATTCATACAGATTCGTGCTTGAAGGGCAAAACAAAGAAAAAATCAAAAAAGCAATGGGGAAATACATATCTAATGACGTTATGCAAAATGTCGTAAAAAATATTGATACACTTTCTCTGGGCGGAAAAAGGGCAAACGTCACGGTGCTTTTTGCAGATATCAGAGGGTTCACCTCAATGAGCGAAAAGCTTTCTGCAGAAGAAGTTTCGCTTATTTTAAACGAATATTTTACGGAAATTGAGCCGATTATAAGCAAATACAACGGGGTTATAAATAAATTTATCGGAGATGCGGTTATGGCAATTTTCGGAGAACCGATTCAGGACAAAAATCACGCCCTAAATGCCGTAAAATGCGCAGACGAAATGCTTAAAAAGGTTTGTGAACTGCAGAAAAAATGGTTAGCAGAAGGCAAACCGAAAATTGAAATAGGCGTAGGAATTAACACAGGAGAAGCTTTTGTAGGAAATATCGGCTCTGAGACCCGCCTTGAATACACAGTTATCGGCGATATGGTAAATTTAGCAAGCAGAATTGAAAGTTATAACAAAACTTATAAAACAAATTTTTTAATCAGTTCTACGACTTACGAAAAAGTAAGAAATATTGTTGATGTCATAAAGATTTCAGAGGTTACAATCAGGGGAAAAGCCAAGAAAATGGATATTTATGAGGTCTTAAGACTGGTTATATAGGTGTATTTTTTATGTTAAAATTATTTTGAGGTAAACGATGACTAATAATTTAATTCCTGTTAAGGTAATTGAAAATAAAATTTTTGTAATCCGTGGTATTAAAGTAATGTTAGATAGTGATTTGGCAGAATTATATCAGGTAGAAACAAAAATCTTAAATAGAGCGGTTAAACGTAATATAAAACGATTTCCGGATGATTTTATGTTTCAGCTGACAAATGAAGAATGGGAAGCCGTTAAGGTGAGGTGCCAATTTGGCACCTCACCAAAAGGCGGTGGACGACAATATTTGCCTTATGCTTTCACAGAACAAGGTATAGCAATGTTATCTGGACTTTTGAACAGCGATGCTGCAATATTTGCCAATATACAAATAATGCGCGTATTTGTAAAAATTAAACAATATGCACTTGAAAACGAAGAAATTTTTGAAAGACTATCGGCGGTTGAACAGTATTTAATGCAATATTCAAAAGATAACAATATTGAAATAGATAAAATCAATAAAGCAATAAATTTATTACTAGACAGAACAAAGCCGTCTCAAATAGGGTTTAACACAAAGGAATAATATATTATTACCTCGCCCCTTGAGACTCTGCCGAACGAAACATTCGGTGAATGTTTCGAGAGAGGTAAGGGTTGGCGAAGACAGGGTTAAGGGTAAATTGTTTGAAAATTTAGAGCAGATAAAACAAGCTATTGATATTGAAATTAAGCATCAATATATCAATGTCAGGGGCAAAAACAAAACCTTTGCAAAATTTATCAAAGGCGAAATTTTCAGCGAATACAAAAAATCTAAAAACCACCCGAAATGGAAGATTTTAATGGAAACTTTTGACCAGTATTCCACAGACTCTTTTAATGTAAGAAAAAAAGCGATAAAAAGGCTTATAAATGTTATTAAAGCTGAATTAGAGCCGCCAAAAGCCGCAACAAAAAGTGCTGAAGAAATTAAAAACCCTGCAGATGTCGATGTGATTTATGTAAAAGGTGTCGGTCCGAAAGTCGGCTACGCTATGCATAAATTGGGTATTTATACCGCTGCGGATTTGCTTTTTTACTTCCCGCGCAGACATATTGATTATTCAAACAGAACTTTGATTAAAAATCTGAAGCAAGGCACTAATACAACAATTTTTGGCTACATTAAATCAGTTCAGGCATTTGTGACAAAAAATAATTTGAGCGTTTTGAAAGTCAAAATTAATGACGAAAGCGCAAGCCTGGAACTTAACTTCTTTTATGCAAAAACCAACCGCAGACTGCTTGAAAGGTATAAATCACAGTTTCCGGTCGGAGCAGGCTTTATGGCCTCGGGAACGGTTAAAATTAATTCTTTTGATGGAAGACCCACTCTTGACAAACCCCAATATTCTATTATGAGCGGAGATTTTCTTGAACAAGGCAATTCTAATCTGAATTTGGGACGAATTGTACCCATTTACCCGCTTAACGAGGGGATTAGTATAAAAACTTTAAGGCGGGCGATTTTTAACGCGATTGAAACTTATAAACCTGTGATAAAAAACGTTTTACCCGATTTCTTAAGAGAAAAATATAATATTATGAACAAAGCAGATGCCGTTGAGCAGATGCATTTCCCCAAATCTATGGAAGAACTTGAACAGGCAAGGTTTTCGCTGGTCTTTGAAGAGCTGTTTTTAATCCAGCTTAAGCTTGCATACCTTAGGGAAGAAAATCGCAAAAACAACACCGCCGTACCTCTTGGCGTAAATGATAAAGGCTTAACCAAAAAGTTTGTCGAGAGCCTTCCGTTTGAATTGACAAGTGCTCAAAAACACGCAATTAACGACATTTTGAAGGATTTGAATTCCAAAGAGCCTATGCAAAGACTTCTACAGGGCGATGTGGGCAGCGGAAAAACAGTTGTTGCTACGATAATGCTTCTTGCCGCGGTAGAAAACGGCTACCAAGGTGCGATTATGGCACCGACCGAGATTTTAGCACAGCAGCATTACAACAATCTTGTGGAATGGCTTACCCCGATGGGACTATCTGTGGGAATGTTTTTGGGAAGCAATTCAAAAAAAATCCGTGCAAAAATCGAAAAAGATTTGAGAAATTCCCAAACCCATATCGCAGTGGGAACTCACGCACTTATTCAGGAAAACATTGAATTTGCTAATTTGGGGGCAATTGTAATCGACGAACAGCACAGATTTGGGGTTAAGCAAAGGATGTTGCTTAAAAATAAAGCGCAAAGTCCGCAAATGCTTACAATGACTGCAACGCCCATTCCAAGAACACTTGCCCTTACCGTTCATGGTGATTTAGATTTGACGGTTATTGATGAGCTTCCCAAAGGCAGAAAGCCTATTAAAACAGCACTTATAAGCTCTGCGGCGGGGCAAAAAGAAGCATATAGAGTTATTCAAAGAGAAGTTGAAGCCGGAAGACAGGCATATGTGGTTTACCCCTTGATTGATGAGAGTGAAACGCTTTCTGCTAAGGCGGCGACGATTGAAGCGGAAAAATTTCAGAATGAAATTTTTCCGCAATACAAAATCGGACTTTTACACGGAAAACTCAAAAACAATGAAAAAGAAAAAGTTATGGCAGATTTTAAGAAGAAAAAATATGACATTTTGGTCTCTACAACCGTTGTTGAGGTAGGTGTTGATGTGCCAAACGCAACGGTAATGCTTATTGAAAACGCAGAAAGATTCGGGCTTTCACAGTTGCATCAGCTCAGAGGCAGGGTCGGAAGAAGCGACCTACAGTCATATTGCATACTTTCGACATCCTCAAGGTCGGCTGAAACGCTTGACAGACTTAAAATTTTAACTCAAACAAATGACGGTTTTGTAATTGCAGAACAAGATTTGCTGATAAGAGGTCCGGGTGAATTTTTAGGAACAAGACAAAGCGGACTTCCTGATTTAATTGTAGCTGATTTAATCAGAGATGCCAAAATTTTGGAGCTTGCCAGAGGAGAAGCGATTAATTTTGTAAAATGTTACAAGCTTGACAAAATATCAGCATTTAGGGATTCTTTAGAGTTAAATCTTATGAATGATTTTGATTTGATAAACGCTGGCTGATAAAGGCTTTAATACTGTTTTATAAAATTGATAATATTTTTTTTAAAAAAGTGCTTGCAATTTTTTGTTAATTAAATTAAGATAAGTTTATATTTATTAAAGAAAATTTAAAAAAATAAATATTTTGTAATAATATTTATTTATGTAAATAATTAAGAACTGGTAGCACATAAATTTTAAGGATTACGACTATGACAGAAAATGCTGAAATGCAAAGTGAAACAGATGCTCGTCAAAAAGTTTTGGTAGCAGATGACGAAGCAAGTATCAGAAGAATTTTAGAAACACGTTTGAAAATGGTTGGCTACGATGTCGTTGTAGCAGAAGATGGTGAAGAAGCCGTAAATGTATTTAACAAAACTAATCCCGATTTAGTGGTATTGGACGTAATGATGCCAAAAATGGACGGATACGGGGTTACAAGAGAAATCAGAAGAACTTCTGATGTTCCTATCATTATTTTAACCGCATTGGGAGATGTTTCCGAAAGAATTACAGGACTTGAATTAGGTGCAGATGACTATGTTATCAAACCTTTCAGCCCAAAAGAATTGGAAGCAAGGGTTAAAGCTGTATTGAGAAGAACAAGTAGCCGCGAAGCCGTTGTTCCTACAGGCAAAATCACAAAAAATGTGATTACAACAGGAAATATCAAAATTGATACTGCAAGACGTCAAGTTTTCAGAAAAAACGAAAGAATTCGTCTTACAGGAATGGAATTCAGCTTGTTGGAATTGTTGGTAAACAATTCAGGTCAAGCATATTCAAGAAACGAGATATTACAGCACGTTTGGGCATATCCGCCTGATCACAGAATTGACACAAGAGTTGTTGATGTACATATTTCAAGATTGCGTTCAAAGTTGGAAACTGACCCTGCAAACCCTGAATTAATCCTAACCGCACGCGGGATAGGATATATGTTTCAAAGAATAAATTGACGTAATTGTCGGTGAGGAACGAACCTTACAAATACGTCATCCTGAACTTGATTCAGGATCTCAAAATCTAACATTGTGAGAATTAAGTAAATATAAAAGCGGCTGTCAAAATCTTTGACAGCCGCTTTGTTTGTAGTAAAATATGAATGA
>DAOQAU010000043.1:0-7536 GCA_035354275.1 Candidatus Gastranaerophilaceae bacterium | reverse complement strand
AAAGCGGCTGTCAAAATCTTTGACAGCCGCTTTGTTTGTAGTAAAATATGAATGAGATTGCTTCGGTGGAAGCTTTTAGCTCAGTCGAAGATAAAAGTCTCGCAATGACGTAAATATGGCGAGTGTCGTCAAGTGGTTAAGACCTCGGATTGTGGTTCCGATATACGTGGGTTCGAACCCCATCACTCGCCCCATTAAAAAGAACTTCCATATTTTGGAAGTTCTTTTTAATTAGGTGTAAGTATTAGGTGAGAACCCAAACAAAACGAAGTTTTGTTTGGGTTCGAGCGGATTTTGGCAAGTGCGCCGTGGGAGTGAAACGACCCCAGCACGTCCTTGTGAGCAAAACCACGCTTTTGCGAACTGCCAATAATCCAAGACAACCCCATCACTCGCCCCATAAATAAAAAGGACTATCGAAAGATAGTCCTTTTTATTTATGTCAACGGGTTCAACAAGTAAGGTGGGCATACTTGCCCACGCGGTTTTTTGGATTGCTTCGTCGCGTTGCTCCTCGCAATGACGCAAAAGACTTCAAAAATAAGCTAAATCATTTACCCCCTCGCAATGACAACTTCAATAAAGCCGGTAGGCATTGTCCCCACTTTATTTATTAAATCCTCGACAAGAAATTCAATTGTGTTTATAATGAAATTAGAAGCATAATCGGATTTTTTCAGTTAAGGTGTAGAAAATATGAAAAAATTATTACTCTTTTTAATCGTTTTTGGCTCGCTTTGCGTTCAATGTTTTGCTGATAATCAAGGTTCTGTAGTTTATGACGGTAACAAAAGACTTTATTACGACGATAATGGCAACCTTCAGGGCTCTACCGTATATGACGGAAATAAAATTTTAAATTACGATGCAGACGGTAATCTTCAAAGTTCTACCGTACGAGACGGAAATAAAATCACTAACTATGACGGGCAAGGTAATGTTAAAAGTTCAATCGTTTATGACGGAAACAAGGTTTTAAAATACGATGACAAAGGCAAACTTCAAGGGGCAAAGGTTAGAGACGGCAACACTTTTACTGATTATGACCCTCAAGGCAATGTCAAAAATTCCACGGTGCAAAGCGGCAATAAGGTTACAAATTACGACGGACAGGGCAAAATCCAAGGTTGGACAATTTATGAAGGAAATACAACAAAAATTTATGATGCGCAAGGCACTCTTATAAATTCAACAACCCGCCAGGGTAACTCTGTTCAATATAAAAAATAATCGCCCCAAAAATTAAATTTTATTAAGATTTTGACATATTTTTAAACAAAAATATAATTAAAATATCGGGTTTGTTTTCAAAAACGGATTTTTGTCATGACACAAATAACAGGGATTAGTTCAAATTTAGCATTAAGCCAAGTCGAGAGCCAAAGCGTAAGTAAAAGCACTCAAACTGTTGCTGCGGAAGAATTTGCAAAGGTCGCAGAATCGAGCATTTATGTCTTTCTTGTAAGTTCACTTAAACTCCCTGAGTATGAAAGCGGGATAAGTAAATCGGATTTGACTGCAACACTCAAGACAATGATTGCAGACCACAGTGAAGAACAAGACAACAGCAATCAAATCGATTTGCTGACAAATGTAATTGCAGATTTTAAAAGCCTTTCTGCCGGCAATGACTTTATCACCGAAGAATCTTTGACTTCAAGTCAAGGATTTAAAGCTTAATTTCTTGATTAAAACTTAATTTGTCGGGGCATCTTTTTTAAATATATAAGGTCTGACAAAATAAAAAGAGCCTATCATTAGCGTGCTTGCAGATAAAATATTTAACCCTATTCTTGTTTTTCCTTTAAAAATTGACGCCAAAGTCGTTAAAGCGGCACTTGTCATAAAAGCAAGATACCCCTGAAAAGTCGTTCTGGGAAGCTGTATTTTGTCATTCAGATAATCGGCATCTTTAATTCCTGTTTCAAACTTATCCAAAATAGAAGCTTTTTTTGCAGGCTTCTGTTCTTTAACTTCAGGCTGCTCGACACTTTTTGCACTGCTTTGTTCCTGTACACTTGAAAACTTTAGAAAAACAGGGTTAACACTATTTATGCTCATAACTTTTTTACCTCACCGCTAGCCTATCTAATATACACTATAAAGTGAAATTTATAAACCCTAAACACCTTTTATTGTTACGGTTTTTTACAAAGCTTCTTCATCCCAGCCTTTATAACTCTTTTTGTATATGTGTTTCTCCTCTTTTTTAGGCAAATCCATATCCATAAAGCTGTGTTTGTGTTTTTTATCGTGCGTGTGTTTGTCTTTTGGCTCAAAATCCAATCCGCATTGTTCACTGTGTTTTCCTGTGCATCTTCCAAGTCCTTTGTTAAACCTTGAATTATCTCTTTTTGAACCCATTCCGCTTCCTTTTGACATAAATTTATCTCCTATTTAAAATGCTTTTTTAAGTTTTCAGCATTTTGCACTTTGTTTCTATCCCCAAAAGGGTTATTTTCCACAAAAAATCTTCAATTATTCAACTCTATTCACCATTTACCATTTACTATTTACTATCTTGCCCCCTTGATTTTATTTTTGGGTTGCACAAGCGGTTAATATGCATTTACCCCCCCCTTGATTTTATTTTTGGGTTGAGTTATTTTTATAAAAAATTATGAAAATTCGTTTTTTAATAATAGGTTTTATATTTGTTTTATTGTTGATAATAGGGTTAAGGTTTAATAAATCCGAAGATTTTGCCAATGGCAAGGAGGGTAATATGAAATTAACAAGTGTTTTTAAAAACGGTGAAAGAATTCCCGCCGAATATACCTGTGACGGGGATGATATTTGTCCTGAATTTTATGTGACGGACGTTCCTAAAACTGCTAAAAGTCTTGTTATGATAGCAGATGACCCGGATGCGCCGGTGGGTTTGTTTGTTCATTGGCTTTTGTACAATATACCGACGTCTACGGATAAATTTTCAGCCCAAGACCTTCCAAACGGAGCGGTTGAAGGTACTACCGATTTTGGCAGAATAGGTTACGGCGGTCCGTGTCCTCCAAACGGCACGCACAGATATTTCTTTAAGCTTTATGCGCTTGATAAGACGCTTGATTTACCTTCAGGGGTTACAAAAAGAAAACTTGAAGAAGAAATCCGCGAGCATATTATTGAAAAAGCAGAGTTAATGGGCGTTTATTCCCGCCATTAAGATTTAGAAAACGCCTGCGCATTTTGCACCGCAAAATGCGCAGGTGCTTTTTTCTAAATGATATTCTTCAATATGATAACAATCTCTTTTTATTAAAGCTTTTTTGCATTTTGAACAATATGTTGTTGCAGTTTCGATATCACAGGTGTTTCCTGTGTATATGTTTTTAAGCCCTGCCTTTTTTGCTATTGAATAGGCTTTTAAAAGTGTTGAAAATTTGGTTTTAGATTTATCGGTAACTCTGTAATCGGGATGGAAAGCACTAAAATGTATAGGAACTTCATCACCCAAATTTTTTAAAATCCAATCACATTCTTTTTGTAAATCTTGTTCAGAGTCATTTTCGCCTTCAATTAAAAGTGTAGTGAGTTCAAGCCAACAGTCTGTTTCGTTTTTGACATATTTTATTGTATCCAAAATGGGTTCAATGTTTGCAAGACAATGCTTTTTGTAAAATTCCGGATTAAAAGCTTTTAAATCAATGTTTGCTGCATCCATATATTTAAAAAACTCTTTTCTTGGCTCTGGATTAATGTATCCGGCTGTTACAGCAACTGTTTTAATTCCTTTTTCTCTACATATTTTTGCAGTATCAACAGCATATTCAAAGAAAATTACAGGATCATTGTACGTAAATGCGACGCTTTTACATCCGTATTCTTGAGCCAAATCCGCGATTTTTTCGGGAGAAGTGTAGTTAAGTGAAGCAGAATCATCTTTTGATTTTGTTGTCCTCCAATTCTGGCAGAAATCGCAGCCCATATTACAGCCTAAAGTCCCGAATGATAAAACCAAACTCCCCGGATAAAAATGATAAAGCGGCTTTTTTTCAATCGGATCAATGGCTAAGCCCGTGTTATATCCGTAAGATGTTAATACAATTTCTCCGTTAACATTTTTTCTGATATGACAAAATCCGCTTTGCCCTTCTTTTAGCCTGCAATTTCTAGGGCAAATCGTACATTGTGTTATATTGTCGCTTAGGGTATTTTGATATTTCATTTTTTATATTATAATCCAACTTGTGAAAAATTAAATAGGTAAGTTATGGAAAAAATAAAACAGCCTTCTGTGGCAGGAAAATTTTATACAAATAACAAAAATGAGCTTGTATCTCAGCTTAATCAATTCAAGTCGAATTGTATGGGTGATTACAAATATCAATCCAGAGCGGTAATTGTTCCCCATGCCGGCTACGTCTATTCCGGACAGCTTGCTTATGAAGGCATAAGCTGTATTTCAAAAACCGCAAAAAATATTTTTATTTTTGCGCCTTCACATTATGTCGGCTTTGACGGTCTTGCACTTTCAAGCTTTGATAAATGGCTTACTCCGCTTGGCGAAATAAGTGTTAATCAGGAAATTAACAAAGAAATAAAAGAAAAATTCAGCGCAGAGTTCTTTGACGAAGCTTTTGTAAGCGAACATTCAGCTGAAGTTCAAGTTCCGTTTATTCAAACTTTGCTGAATGATGTAAATATTGTTCCGATTTTGATAGGCAGGGAAAACTGCGAAAAAGTCAGCGAAATCGTAGAATATTTTTGGCAAAAGCCTGATAATGCTTTTGTGTTTTCCTCTGACTTGAGCCATTTTTTGAATATTAAAGATGCTCAAAAAATCGATAACTTAACTGCTGAAATGATTGAAACAAAAGATATTGAACAGTTTAATTCAAGTCAGGCATGCGGTGCTGTCGGAATATGTGCGTTGGTCAGATTTGCTCAGAGAAACGGATTTTCTCTTGTCAGAATAGGGCTTACTAATTCGGGCGAAGTAACAGGCGATACTTCAAGTGTTGTCGGTTACGGAAGCTGGATGTTGTATGAGGGCGAAAAGAATTCTTTTATAAAAGAATTCTTTTCGCCCATTATTAAAGATATTTGTGCAAAAAGCATTTTAGCAAGGCTTAAAAAACAAAAAGAAGTCCGCTTTAAATACCCTAAAGTTTTGGATGAAAAAGGAGCTTGTTTTGTAACCCTGGAAAAAGGGGATAATTTAAGAGGTTGCATCGGCTCAATTATTGCCCATAAGCCTTTGATTGAAGATTTAATCAGCAACGCTCAAAATGCGGCTTTTTCAGATCCCAGATTTAATCCGCTGAGAGAAGATGAGTTTGATAATTTATCTATTGCAGTTTCACTGCTTTCCACACCTGAAAAAATGTTTTTTAAAAATGAAAATGATTTGCTAAGTCAAATAAAACCTTTTGTTGACGGCATAATAATAAAAGACGGTTATCATCAGGCGGTTTATCTGCCTTCTGTGTGGGAACAGTTGCCGGAGAAATCAGATTTTTTAAATTCCTTAAAGGTAAAGGCAGGGCTTTCTGCCAATTATTTTTCAAATAAATTTGAAGCCTACAGGTTTTACAGTGAATATATAAAGTAAAAAAACAAGGCGGCTGCTTTGCAGCCGCCTTGTTTTTTTACTTTTAAATTTTTTATTTTGTGAATGGAAGCAGTTTAAATTCACTTCTTTTAATATTTTTTTCTTTTTCCTGCTGGGAGTCGCGCAGTTCATAGCATTTTTGGCAACGTGCTTCATAAGTTTCGTCTCCGCCAATCATAATCAAAGGAGAGTTTTTATCGGCAGGCTTTCCATCAATAAGCCTTTGGGTTCTTGTGCCGTATTCAGAGCCGCACTTCATACAAATAGCATAAAGTTTGTCAACCCTGTTTGCTATACATAAAAGTTCTGGCATATAACCAAAAGGTTCTGCTTTGAAATCTAAATCGAGTCCCGTACCGATAACTTTTTTGCCTGATTCCATAAGCTGAGTGATGACTTTTGCAATATTTTTGTCAAAAAATTGCAACTCATCTATTGCAACAACTTCATCATCTTCTTTAACAACACTAAGAATTTGAATTGAATGTTTTACTTTTATTGCTTCAAGCCAAAGTCCGTTTCTAGATTCAATGTAGTCGCCATGAGCTCTAGTATCAATGTCTGGAGAAATCACTTTGACCTTCTTTTTAGCGATAATACTGCGCCTTACTCGTCTGAGCAATTCTTCTGTTTTACCGCAACTCATCGGTCCTGTGATTAATTCAAAACTATACCCTTGCATCTTAATAAACTCCTGTTTCCCTATACTCTAGCCATGTTATACATGTCAATTTAACTTTTTATCCTTCAACTCCTGTATTTATATTGTAAATCATAAAAAAAATTTGAAAAGTAACATTTTATTAATGAATTCGATAAAGATAATCACTGCCTAAAACTTTATCCCTGAGTTTTTTCATATTTTTTCCATAAACAATTTTCATCTGCTCGGAAAGATTTTCTTCAACATCGATTAAATACATATCATGTACAATAAATTCTTTTATCAAGAAAACGACCCCGGGATTTTTTGTCCAAACCACATGAACAAGGTCATTTTTAGTAGAACTGGAATTACCTATCATGCCTTCATTGTTGTCAACGGCAAGAATAATCATTCTGCCGCCTAAAGAAGATTCAATTTCTTTGGCAAATGAGTGCTCAAAAACAAGTCCGAAATTACTTTTAAAATTGTCATAACCGACCATTTTAACTTCTACACCCCTGTTGTAAGCATCCCAAAGGTAAGGTTCAATGAATTTAAAATCCTGCGACCAAATTTCGATATAAATTTCTTTTTGAGCGTTTTTGACTATTTCAATAATTTTTTCCCTGATACTTGCAGTGCCAGAAACGCTCAAAATCGGTTCTGTATAATCTTCTTTAACATTGGGCAGATTTTTTTCCAAAAACTCAATGTTTGAAATAATTTTTCTTTTATACCTTTTAGTAAGCTCTTCGGGCTTAATCGGAGTATAAGTTACGGGCTTTGTGTTTGTCGCAACAACGACTTTTTCTTTTTCAAGTGCCTTGAGCGTGTCATAAGCTCTTGCCTGTGGAACACTTGCAAGCTGGCTTACTTCATAGCCTGTGGCAGGATATTTTTTTAAAAGCGCGAGATAAACTTTTGCTTCATAAGAGTTAAATCCAAGTTCTTTAAGACTTTTTACAATTTCTTCCATTTTTAAATAGTAACAAATTTTTTATCTCTTTGCAAACGGGGCGGCGGAGAATTTAAAAAATTCTCCGCCGCCCAAAAAACTTAAAAATAAAGCAAAAAATAAACCGACTTTTTCAAGTCGGCTAAAAACCACGTATTAGAAGAGAGGAATTAGAGAGTGCAAGCCCAAAAGAGCTTACATGCATGAATTACCACCTTTTTGAAGTTTTATAACAATAATTCTTACTTTTTATAAAATTTTGTTACAAATGTTAATAATAAGAATGGTGTTTTAAATTTTTCAACAATATGATACAATAAGAGCAAGTTTTTATATTCGGAGATGAAAAATGATAAATAAAGCAAGAAGAGCGGATAATATTAT
>DAOQAU010000042.1:0-13531 GCA_035354275.1 Candidatus Gastranaerophilaceae bacterium | reverse complement strand
GCATTTAATTTATCTGATATATCTGCCAGCTTTTCTTTAACAAAATTAACGGCTTTATTGATTAAAACAGGAACGTCTTTGATAAAATTCAAAATCGGAATAACTAATTTGTTTAAAACAAAAACAACGGGTTTTGAAATAACACTTGGTAAACCTTGTGCCTTTTGGGCAAAATTGGCAACCTTTTGCGAAAATTCCGCAATTTTTGCCGAAAAATTTGCCAATTTTGCCCCGAAATTAAGGGGGACTTGAAGTTGCGACTCTACCGCTTGCTGTTTTTGCTGTTGAGCGAGTTTTTGTGCTTTAAGCATTTGACCAATGGCAAAACATTCATCCCAAGTCATTTCATCGGGTTTTGACTTAACCTCGCGTTTTGCGCCGCCACCTCCCATGCCCGAGCAAATCGGGCATGCGCCCTGCGGAAGTCCGTGCGGACACGTTCCAATTTTTGGTTTATTCAATGATGAAAGTGGTAATTGCATTAAAAAAGTCCTTTTTTACCACTTCGAGAATTCAGTAAAAAAAGACTAATCTTTTCCACACAAACTTTAGCTCGAAGTTTGGGTTTATATTTTACGAGTTGAGTATTGTGTAAAGACATAAAGCCCTTCCACATTTACCCCTTCCGGCTTCGACGGCTGCGGCACAGCTGGAGATGTCAGCTCCATTTCCTCGTTACTCAATCATAATAAAATACTTTTTCAAAGTCAATTAAATATAAATTTGAGTTAACTTTTTTTAAAAATACTTGCCTTGCTATTCACAAATGAACAAAAGTTTAGTAATATATATTTATGATCGTTGACGAAATGGAAGATTTATATCCTGAGGTCCCTCCCACAAAGTTAAGAAATCAAGAAGAGGAGTTTAAACCCGCAAGAACATCGCCTTTTTGGCTTTGGGTGGCAAACAGGTTTTTTTTCGGAATGCTTGAAAACAGATTTTTTGCACTGCGCTATAAAGGCAGCGAAAAATTTGAAAAACGTGACAAAAACATTCCTACAATAGCTTTTGCACCCCACACAAATTGGTGGGACGGAATTGTTGGATACAATCTTTGCGCAAGAGTTTTTGACAAAGAAATAAGGCTAATGGTTGAAGAACTTAACCGTTTCCCGCTTTTACGCCGTGGCGGAGCATTTTCCGTGAACAAGAAATCCGCGCAGGCTTCTATGGAGGCACTTACCTATTCTGTCGATGTCATTGAAGATTTGAATAACGTCTTATACATTTTCCCTCAGGGAATCATCAAACCGCCAAATTACAGACCGATTGAATTCAAAACAGGACTTGCCTATATCATCCAAAAAGCAGTTAAAAAATACGGCAAAGTAAACTTGGTACCTATTGCGGTAAATTACTTTTTCTTGCGTGCAGACCGCCCCGAAGTACTTGTTGAAATCGGCGACATAATTCCTTTTGATGATTTCAAAACAGACAGAAAAGAATTGTCCTCCAAGCTTGCAAAATTACTGGAAAACCTTTGCGATAGTCAAAACCATGACGTTTCAATCGGCAATTTTAAAGGTTATAGAACCCTTTTTCAACAAAAATTAAAATGGTACCGCAAAATCGAACAACGGCTTAAAAAAATTGAAATCAAAGGTTCGGGAGTTTAAAAAGTGAAGAGTGAACCGTGAGCGGTTAGCAGTGATATTTTAGTTAATAAGTCGATAAGTTAAATGGTTTACATTGAAATTAATTTATTATAAACTCAATGTAGAACAATTTTAGCGGGGAATTAAACATGCAGGTATCTTTAAACTGGTTGAATGAATTTGTTGACCTAAGTGATATTGACGAAAAACAAATCGCACACGAACTTACAATGAGCGGGCTTGAAGTAGAAGATGTCGAACATTTCAAACCGCAGTTTAAAAATATAATTACGGCAAAAATTCTAAAAATTGATACCCACCCTAACGCTGATAAGTTGCATTTAGTTACCGTAGATATCGGAAAAGAACAAAGAACAGTCGTTTGCGGAGCCCAAAACATTGAAGAAGGACAAATTATTCCCTACGCTTCTGTGGGCTCTGAAGTGTTTTCAAGAAAAACGGGCGAAATGTTCACCCTGACCCCTGCTGAAATAAGAGGGGTAAAATCAGAAGGCATGCTCTGTTCATCTGATGAATTGGGCTTATCCGACAGAAATTACCAGAGCGAAGACGGAATTTTAATCCTTAACCGCTTTTTGAAAAACGTGGAACTCGGAAAACCGCTTGAAGAAATTTTGGGACTTGAAGAAGACATAATTTTACACTGTGCTCCTACCGCAAACCGCGGAGATGAAATGTCTGTTATTGGAATAGCAAGAGAGCTTTGCGCAATATTTGATAAAGAACTTAAATTTTCGCCGCTTGAAAGCACAGTTGATTTAAACACAAACAAATTCAAAGTGGAAATAATAGACCAAGATGTTTGTAAATATTATTCTATCGGAGTTTTAGAAAACATAACAATAAAACCATCTCCTGCCTGGATGCAAAAAAGGCTTATAGCTTCAGGCATCAGAGCAATAAGCAACGTCGTTGATATTACAAACTACGTACTTTTGGAATACGGAATTCCGCTTCACGCTTTTGATTTAAAAAAATTAAAAGGCTACCTGTGCGTAAGACGTGCAAAACAAGGTGAAAAAATAACCACTCTCGACGGTGTTGAAAGAGAACTCACAACAGATAGCGTGCTTATTGCAACAAGAGAAAAAGGAGTCTGCCTTGCTGGAGTTTTCGGCGGACAAAATTCCGAAGTAGATTCAAACACAAATTCAATAGCACTTGAAGCGGCATATTTTACCCCCGCGAGCAACAGAAAAAGCTCTCACAGTGTGGGCTACCGCTCGGATGCCTGTGCAAGGTTTGAGCGAGGCGTTGACATAGAAGCTGTAAAACCTGCCCTGATGCGTGCAATGCAGCTTCTTGCAGAACATGCCGGAGCAAAAGTTGTCGGAATGGTTGATGATGGGCAAAATAAAATCGAAAAACCTGAAATTACACTACGCTTTGCGCAGATTAAAAGAATTTTAGGTTGTGAAATTCCCGCTCAAAGATGTATTTCGATTTTGGAAAAACTCGGATTTAAAACTTTAGGCAAAAATGAAGTTGCCGCAAAATTTGAAGTCCCTTCCTTCAGGGTAAATGATGTTACCCGCGAAATCGATTTAATAGAAGAAATTGCAAGAATAAACGGTTACGATAAGATAGCACCGACACTTCCAGGCAAAAATGAATCTCCAATAATTTCAATCGAAGAAAAAACCATAAAACAAATTCATTCAATCCTGCTTTCATCGGGATTAAATGAAATTATCACATCCTCATTAATCGGAAAACCATTTTTAACACAATTTTCAATTGATTACGATAAAGAAAAATCCGTAGAAGTCGAAAACGCCCAAAGCGAAGAATTTACCATGCTTCGCCAAACCTTAAGCGCAAATATTCTGAATTGCCTCAAATACAATTACGACAACGGGCAAAAGAATTTTTGGGCTTATGAAATAGGAAAGATTTATTTCAAAAACGCACCCGCAGATGAAAAAAATTCGGGCGTAGATGAAATTAAAATGCTGGCAGGTTGCATTACAGGCGAAATCGAAAACTCAAAGTGGCATAAAACTCAAGAAACAAATTTCTTTACCCTCAAAGGGATTTTTGAAAAGTTATTTAATGAGTTGGGAATTTCAAACAGAATTCAGTTTAGACCTTGTGAAAATGTTGATATCCTACACCCTCACAGAAGCGCAAGCTTGGTTCTTTTAGGCAAAAATCTTTTGGAAATAGGGTATATGGGACAAATTCATCCTATTTTAAGAGACAGGCTCAAGCTTAATCAAGAAGCCTTTTTGTTTGAAGTTAATCTTGAAGAAATAATAAAAGCAATTAATCCAAGCATAACAAAATACAAAAAACTGCCACAATTCCCTGAAGTCCAGAGAGATTTAGCGTTTATTGTCCCTAAAATAATTTCTTGCGAAGAATTACAAAAAGCTATTAAAAAATCGGTTCAGCAAAATATTTTTAAAAATTGTGAAATTTTTGATGTTTATCAGGGTGAACACATTGAAAAAGGTTTCAAAAGCGTTGCTTTCAGAATAAAAATGCAGGATGAGCAAGCCACCCTGACAGATGAAATTATTGATGCTCAAATGAATTCAATAAAAAATAATTTGGAAAAAACTTTTGAAAAACTTACTTTCAGGGTATAATTTTTAACCGGAGGTTTTTATGAAAAAATTTCTGATATTACTGGCTCTGATATTCGGAATTACAGCAACAAATGCCGATGTAATGCCCTATTACGTAAACAACATAAACTCAAATTCAATAGGAGTTTATCAGGCATCGCATGAAATAAAAATATATAAAGAACCGAACGAAAAATCTCCGCTATTGCTCAGCGTAACCTGGGACAGCAAAAACTTTAACTCGCCAGATATTTCAGCAAGCAACCTTTTTGTAGTATTTTTGCCTAAAAAAGATTTAGCATTTTTTCTTGTAACCGATGAAAATGAAAACTGGGTACAAGTTATATTTAATCGAAACAACAGCCAAACAGGCTGGATTAAAAAAGATGATGAACTAAAATTTTTAAACTGGCGGACATTTTTTAACAACTACGGCAGAAAATACGGAGTTTATTACCTTAAAGACGCCCCTGAGGAATCTAAGACCATATATAGCTCAAGCGACAATAACGGACAAGTTTTAGGCAGAATTAAATTACCTGAAGTAATAAAACTTACGACTACCAAAGGTAATTGGATTTTAATAAGTGTTTATGACATTGAAAAAATCCAAAAAATCGGCTGGATTCAATGGCGAAATACCAACGGAGAAATTCACTTGTTTCCTGCCATTAAGTAACTTAAGGTTTAAGCATTTTTAAATTATTTGCCGCCTCTTCAAATAAAGGATTTATTTTGAGTATATTTTCATAAATTTCTATTGCATTATCAACTTCACCTTGATTTTCAAGAAGAAGTGCCAATTTATATTTTGCCTCGACAAAATTTTCGTCAATAGAAATTGCCTTTTTTAAGCAATCTATAGCATTTGCCATGTCACGTTGAACATTGTGTAACAAACCTAATTTATAATAAGCCCTTGAATTTTTAATATCATATTTTACGCACTCTAAAAGTGCTGCTTTTTGCTCATAAACATTATCAATGGCTTCATAACATTCTGCAATCGAATAATAATAACTTGCATTTGAATTATCTAAATCTATTGCTTTTTTATATTGAGAAATTGCCTGATTGTAATTTTTTATAAGCTGATTTATTGCCCCTAATTTGTAATAAATTTGCGGATTATCTACATCATACTGAACCGCAAGCGAAAACTTTTTAAAACAAGCATCATTATCTCCCTGATTAAACAAAAACATTGCCCAATTAGAATATAAATCACTCATTTCAAGGTGAATATTTTTAATATCTTCAACCCCTGCTTCATCAAGAATCTTCTTATAAATTTCTGCGGCAGCTTCAAAATTATTATTAGACTCATACGCCCTGGACAAAGTCTTTTTAAGCTCAACATCCTTAGAATTGTTTTCAACAAGATTTTTCAAAACATCTATACTTTCTTCAATCTGCCCTGTTTCCATAAGAATTTTTGCGATGCTTTCGGTTGCCTTCTCTTTATTTGCATTTGGATTATCTTTATACAAGTTTGCATACATTAAAGCTTTTTCATAATCATTTATGACCGAATACAAATCAATAAGAAGTTTTGTAGCCCATATATTTGCTTCTTCATTGATGTTAAGCGACAAAATCTCTTCAGTAAGCTCTATTGCCGATTCATAATCAGAATTCATTTTATAAGCTTCCACCAAACTTTTCTTGACAAGAACATCTGCCGGATATATTTGTAAAATTTCCTGATACTGTTCGATTGCTTCATCGTATTCCCTAAATTCCATGTGCAAACGTGCAATTACATTCTTATTATTAACTTTTTCTTGATTACTGTAGATAAACTCATCCAACCTTTTAAGCATTTTTATAGCCGATTTTTTCTGATTTGTTTCAAGATAAAGATGAGCTAAATCTTTTATTGCAACAACATTGTTTGCATCTTCATTAAGCAAATCCGTCAAAACAGAAATAGCCTGCATAGGCTTCCCGTTATCGTTATAGCAATTTGCGACAAAAATCCTCATAGGGAAATTTTTAGGTTGATGATTACAAACATAATGTGCATGCTCCAATGCCTCATATTTCCTGCCCATTTCGTAAAAAGATTTAGCAAGAATACTTCTTACGCCATAGTCTGATGGTTTTTTTTCAAGATATTTTTTAGCAAGAGTTTCGACTATATTGTATTTTCTTTGTTTGTACAAAATACTTACCTGCTCAAGAATATCATGAGAAGTTATCTGTAAATCTTCTTCATGGCGAGGTTTTTCAGAACTAAGCATTAAATTATAAACAAAAAATATTAGAGCCACTATTACGATAATTACAAGAATAATAAAAAATAATTCACTCATACTCAACCTTCCGTATAAAAACATTATATACTATTTACATAGAAAAAAAAAGCCCCTTGAGGGCGCAGAAAAATTTTTTAATTTTTCCACGCCCTCTTTACTTTTTTAAAAAATATATTAAGATATCAATATGAAAAAGATTTTGCCTGTTTTTTTATTTTTATTTTTTTCTTCCACCTTACCTGTTTTTTGCGATGATCTCGGATTGGGCGATTATTCACAAGGAATAGATAACGCCTGGTACGGACAAAAACAAATTACCGACGAACAGTTTGAAAAAACGCTTAAAGCCGTTCAAGATAAAAAAAATAAGAAAAAAAATAAAAAGAAACTGAAGGGTCAAAGTCTTAATAAATACGAAGAAGGCTTGGAAAGCTCCGAAACCGAAGATAAATTTAAAGATGTTTTTGAAAATAATGCTGTTATTGGGCTACCGGTTAATTTGGTTACGCTTGAAGGAGTGCAAATTCCTGTCGGACATTACAATATTTCAGGCAAAAAAATAAATAAAAAAGTTTACCTTAATTTTTATCAGGGAGATTTGAATGTGGCAAGCGTCGAGGCGACAGAAACTACAAATGATTTTGGACAAACATCAATAAATTTTGCAAAAATTATTCCCTGTGACGACACAAAAATAAAAATTATATATGGCTCTGTCGATTTTAACGCCTATGCTTATATTCCTATTGAAAACGGCATTTAACATATTTGACCAAAATTTGAAAAAATGTCATAATTGACCTGATGAATTATTATAAAAAATATGTTCCATACTTGTTTTTGCTGCCTGCCGGAATAATTTTGCTGGTATTTTTTTTCATACCTTTTATTCAAACTATTATTCTGAGCTTTAAAGATTATTCTTCAAGTATTTATCATCCTGACTGGGTCGGGCTTCAGAATTATTTTAAACTTATGCAGTCGCCTGTTTTTTATAAGGTTTTAATTAACACTTTTTTATATCTTTTTATTGCAGTTCCGATTCTTGCAACTGTTCCTTTGTTTTTGGCAATTCTTATAAATCAAAAAATCAAAGGCATAACTTTGTACAAGATTTTGATTTATCTTCCTGTAATTGTATCGATTGTAGTTGCAGCAATAGCCTTTAAGTGGCTTTATGCGGAACAGGGGATTTTAAATTTTGCGATGCAAAAAATGGGGTTTGAGTCGATAGGTTGGCTTACAGATACAAATTTTTCGCTTATTTCAGTTATTATAGTAACCATTTGGAAGGGAATCGGCTATTACATGATGATTTATCTTGCAGCACTTATGAGCGTTCCCAAAGAACTTTATGAGGCCTGCGAAATTGACGGAGCAGGATTTTTCAGAAAACATTTGACGGTTACGATTCCTCATATAATGCCGACGCTTGCCCTTGTTTCAACGATAAGTGCAATTTCTGCGATGAAAGTTTTTGCCGAAATTTATGTAATGACAAAAGGCGGGCCTCTTAATTCAAGCAAAACTATTGTTTATTATATTTACGAAAGGGCGTTTGAAAATTTGGATTTGGGATACGCTTCTGCTATGGCGGTTGTGCTTTTGATAATCGTAATGGCATTTTCGCTGATAAACATAATGTGCTTTGAAAAAAATAAATATCAAATATGACCTGTCGTTGCGAGGGGGTAAATAATTTAGCTTGATGCTAGCTACGTTCACGTCGTTGCGAGGAGTGAGGTGTTAGCCGAACGACGCGGCAATCCAAAAAACGATGGGTTGGGAAACCCACTTACTACTCTTACGTCATTGCGAGACTTTGGTTATCGGCTTTTATAATTATTGTCCACCGAAGCAATCTCCTCAAAGAAAAAGTAAATAAAAACTGGGCGAAATTTTCTTAAAAAAAATTTCGCCTCTTGATTTTTTATTCTACTGGGCTGAAGCCCATCCTACGTTCTACAGATAAAGTTTATATGTTTTATTTTAATTGTTGAGAATCTTTTTGCATTGCTTGAAACATTATCCTGCCTTGTTCTTTTTCACAAAAATCAGCCCCAAATTGTTCAACACAATCTTTTAAAAATTTACTTTCTGAGCTTATTAACCCAAAACTTTTATCTGCTCTTAAAGCAGTCCTTGCTTCAGTTTTTGCTTCCTCAACAAGACCTTTGATAATCTTAACAGCACTATCTTCAGCGTGAGAATGTTCTTTTAAAACATTAGAAAGTCTATTTGAAAGGTCGCCAATAAGCGGCAGTCTTGCGTGTCCTTTAAACTCGGGATGAAATGTATTAAAACGATTAAAAGATATATCATAAGCAATATGAAAATATAATTCTTTCAACATATTAATCGGAGTTTCAGTCACTTTAGATCCGCTGAAAGTTCTACTGCTTAATCCAAATATTTTAGTAACGCCTGAAATCGTAATCATTTTTTTCTCCTTTTAATTATTTACAAATTTTTTAAATTATCTAAAGAAAAAAAATTGCCTGAAAAATTCCTATCCTATCCTATCCTATCCTATCCTATCCTATTCTATGCCACGCCTGCGTTTGAGCAGCTTAAAACTCATATTTACAAAAATTAACAGTTGCTGATTTTTGCGATGCCATGTTATAATCACTAATTATGAAAGATAAAAATGAAATTTTAAAAATATTAAAAGAAATCAAGCCTGATTTAGAAAAAGACTACAATATTACCGAAATAGGTTTGTTTGGCTCGTATTTGCGCGGAGAACAAACCAAAAACAGCGATATTGATATTTTGCTTGACCATAAAAGCGGTCTGACTTTTTTTAAGCTGATTGATTTGGAAAAATTTTTAACCAATGTTCTTGGAGTAAAAGTTGATATCGCATTCAAAAAGTATCTTAAAAGAAATATCGGGAAAAAAATTCTGTCCGAGGTAAATTATGTCTAAAAGAGATTATTCGGATTTCATATACGACATAATTGAAGCGATTAAATCAATTAATAAATTTATCGGCAAAATGTCTTTTGAGGAATTTTCAAAAGATGATAAAACAGTAAGTGCCGTTACAAGAAAGTTTGAAATAATCGGCGAAGCCGCAAATAGAATTCCAAAAACAATCCAAAAAAAATATGATGATATTCCTTGGTCATATATGATTGGAATGAGAAATAAAATTATACACGATTATGATGCCGTAAACTTGATGATAGTATTTGACAGTGCAAAAGAAGATTTAAAAAAACTTTTGCCGCTTTTAGAAAAAATGCTAAAATGAAAAGATTTTTAGAAAAAATATCAATACATACAATTTTAATTTTCGTATCGCTGCTGTCGATATTTCCTTTTATATGGCTTATTTCCACATCTTTAAAAGGCAATGCGGAAAACATTTTTGCATATCCGCCCCAGATAATTCCACAGGATTTCACTTTCCAAAATTATGTCGGAGTGTGGCAAAGAGTTGATTTTATCGCTTATTTTGTAAACAGTTTGATAGTTGCGGGCGCAACGGTTTTTTTAAACCTTATCTTATCTGCACTTGCTGCTTATCCTCTTGCAAGAATGGAATTCAATGGCAAAAAAACCGCCTTCTTTGCGGTGCTTGCAACTATTATGGTACCGTTTCAGGCAATTATGCTTCCTGTTTATCTGATTACTTTAAAATTAAATATGGTTGACAGCGTAAATAATTTTATGGGATATCTCGGCTTGGTAATGCCTTTTGCGGTAAGTGCGTTTGGAATTTTCTTAATGAGACAAGCTTTTTTGACTATCCCTAAAGAAATGGAAGAAGCCGCTATAGTTGACGGCTGCAACGTTTTTCAGGTGTTTTTCAAGGTGCTTTTGCCTATGGTAAAACCCTCGCTTGCAGTTCTTGCAATATTTACATTTATCGGCTCTTGGGGTGAATTTTTGTGGCCCAGCATTGTGCTTACAAAAGAAAGTATGTACACTCTTCCTGTCGGGGTTAATAATTTACAGGGAATGTTCAGTTCAAATTGGCGATTTATTGCAGCAGGCTCAATTCTTGCAACAATTCCGATTGTAATTTTCTTTTTGGCAATGCAAAAATACTTCATCTCAGGCGAAAATGAAGGTGCGGTTAAAGGCTAGGGGTAAATATATAATCGATTGTTTAGCTTATTTCATGCAACTTTATAAAATTCGTTTTGCCTGCCATTAATCGGGGGATTGCGCCTGTAAAAATGATTTTGTCGCCCGTTTTAAGTTTAAAATTTTCAATTAAAAATCCGTCAAGAAGATTTAAGTTTGTTTCGTTAATACTTTCATCCATATCAAATTTAACAGGAAAAACGTCACTGTATAAGAGCATTCTGCGGCTGTTTCTTTTGCTTGGACAAATCGTAAGAATAGGTACGCCGGGCTTCGCCTTTGAAAGTAATTTCGGGGTATAACCGCTTTCACTTATTGCCATAATGGCTTTCACATTAATCTTATCAACCATATCCATAACAGCTTTGCAAATCGCGATTGAATCGTCTGTCGAGCCGTCTATTAAATCATCGGGGTACTTATTATGCTTCATTAAACTGCTGTTTTCGACATTTTGTGCAATAGATTTCATCATAGAAACGGCTTCTACAGGGTATTTGCCGGCTGCAGTTTCACCCGAGAGCATAATCGCATCAGTCCCATCAAGAATAGCATTTGCAACGTCAGAAGCTTCCGCGCGAGTGGGAAGCGGGTTTTCAATCATTGATTCCAACATTTGAGTTGCGACAATAACAGATTTCCTTTGTGCATTTGCCTTTCTGATAAGCTCTTTTTGAACAACAGGAACTTTTTCGGGTGAAATTTCAACACCCAAATCGCCTCTTGCAACAATTATTCCGGAAGATTTTAAAAGTATTTCATCAATGTTTTTAAGTGCCTGAGGCTTTTCTATTTTTGAAATAATTTTTATTTTACCGTTGTGACTTTGTATAACTTCTTTTAGCGTATTTATATCCTCGGCATTTCTTACAAACGAAAGCCCGATGTAATCAATGTCGTTATCTATAGCAAATTTTACATATTCAACATCTTTGTCTGTTAAAACCTTGATGCTTCCTGTTGAGCCCGGAATATTTATACCTTTTCTTTGGTGAAGTAAGCCGCCGCAAATAACTTTTGTTATTACAACGTCACCTTCAATTCCTGTAACCATTAAAATGAGTTTCCCGTCATCCATAAGAATTTTTTCACCGATTTTCACATCCTGCGAAATACCCTCGTAATCAACAGGGATAATTCCGTTTTCATAATTTTCCTGATGACGAAATCTAATTGTTTCTCCGTTTTTAAGCTCAATCGATTCTTCGAAATTACCGACTCTTATTTTTGGCCCCTGTAAATCAAGTAAAACAGGAATAAGCTGGCCTGATTCCTGCTCAATTTCTCTTATATATCCTAAATTTCTCAAATGCTGAGCCTCATCTCCATGGGAAGAATTTAAGCGAAACATGGTAACTCCTGCTTCCACAAGTGCTTTTATTTTTTCTTTTGTGTCAGAGCTTGGTCCGAGTGTGGATATTATTTTTGTGCTTACAAAATTTTTCATATTAAACCCTCTTTTTCAAAATTATTTTAACTTAAAAGAACAATTACAACAAGAAAAAAAACATTCGGGCAATATCCAAGACACTTTACAAACTTGAAAGGATAGTTTATAATATGGGCAAAATTAATTGTTTTTACAGAAGAAAGAGGTGAATAAAATGAGAAAACTCTTATCGGTTTTTATGGCACTATCGTTATTAAGCTGGAATATTTTACCCGTATTTGCAGACGATGTAAAAATTAACAATCAATGCGGCTGCGGTTCATGTCCTGTTGAGCAAATAATTGCAACAGAACATCTGAACATAAACAAAAAAGCACCTGTAAATACTGTAAAAATAACAAATTACAGAAAAATAATCTGCCAAAATAACGTTTTAGGAATTGAATACGTTTGCAGATTTTCGTCTAAAAAAGCCTGCCCGGGCGACAGAGTAGATTTTATAATCCCCGAAAACATCTATTCTTGCGAAGGGAAATTAATAATCCCTGCCTGCACAAAAATTGTTGCGGAAGTTGCAGGAATTCAACAGCCAAAATGGTTTAACAAAAACGCAAGAGTCAGTATGAATTTTAAATACTTAATTTTACCTGACGGAAGAACCGTTTGTCTTTGCGCAAGACCATTTACCAAAGACGGTACTTTAAAAGAAGGTCCCTGGATGACCGCAGGAAGAATAGTTCTTTACACAGTAACAGGTGGCATTATCGGTACAGGAGCAGGCATAGGTTTCGGGTTTATTCCTTCTCCTACAAAACTCGGAGTCGGACTTGCAGCAGGCATCCCCGCAGGCTGCGGCATAGGACTTATAACAGCATTGGTTACAAAAGGCTTACAATATAAAGCAAAACCCGGAGAGCAAATTTATATAATACTCGGATGTGATGCGTGCATTCCTAATTAATATAATATAAGTGGGGCGGTGGCTTAAAAGCCGCCGCCCATTTTGCTTAAAATAAAATTTCATGTTACAATGTATAATATCTTAAAGAGAGGTGCAAATATTGAAAAAGAAAGCATTTAATTTATCTGAAGTACTCCTTGCAATAGCAATTATAGGAATAGTTGCTGCTTTAACGATTCCTAATTTAAATAAAAATGTTAAAAAAAGCGATTTAGAAACATCTTTTAAAAAGGGTTACGAAATACTCTCTCAGGCTATTACTCAAATGCAACTCGACAACGATGATTCAATTTATACAAAATTCACTACTTCTCCGAACAATACAAGTGCTAAGTTAAAAACAGCTCTAATGCCTTATTTTAATGTAATAAACAATTGCACTCCCGAAACAAAATGCCTTCCAACGAATATGACCGGCTACAAAAATTATACAAATAAAACAACATTTATGAATACATCACATTTTGTGTACAAATTTTACGTAGAAAACGGAATGTTAATAAGTCCTATTGTTTCATCTACTTTAATCATACTTTGGGTAGATACCAACGGATATAAAAAAGGTCCTAACAGAGCCGGCTACGATATGTTTGCTTTTCAAATCTTGTCAAATGATTCTTTAATTCCGATAGGCT
>DAOQAU010000041.1:0-15254 GCA_035354275.1 Candidatus Gastranaerophilaceae bacterium | reverse complement strand
GGGCGGCTCACAACAATCGAATTTTACGAAAAAAGAATTGAGCTTGCGCTCGATAATTTTAAAAAATGCCAAGTCGATGACGTTATAACAATAAAACAAGGCTCAGCTACAGCGATTTTAAAAGAATTAGAAGAAGAATTTGATTTTGTATTCTTAGATGCCGACAAGTCAGAATACGTAAAATACTTTGAAATAATTAATTCGAAACTCAAAAAAGGCGGCATTATTGCAGCAGATAACATCACCTCGCATGCAAAAAAGGTTGCACCTTTTGTGGATAAAATTAAATCAGACCCCGATTATCAGGTTGAAGTCTTGGATTTGCCCGCAGGGCTTCTTGTTGCTTATAAGCTTTAATCATAAATTTTTCCATGATAAAATATATATTATGTTCACAGGGATTATTGAAGAAACAGGCACGATAATTGAATTTAAAAAAGGCTCGTCTGATGCTTTTATCAAAGTCGAGTGCAAAAAAGTGCTTGAAAATACCAAAATAGGAGACAGTATCGCTATAAACGGTGTTTGCCAGACTGTTATTGAATCGGGTAAGAATTACTTTTGCGCTCAAATTTCAGCCCAAACACTTTCACTGACGACTTTTTCAAGTGCAAAGACAGGCGATAAAGTAAACCTTGAAAGAGCACTCACATTAAAAGACAGGCTTAGCGGACATTTTGTAAGCGGTCATGTTGACGGTACGGCAAAGGTTTTAAGCATACAAAAACAAAAAGATTTTTACAATATGGCATTTGAAATTCCGCAAAGTCTTTCAAAATATGTCGTAAATCAAGGCTCAATAACTTTTAACGGGATAAGCCTCACTGTAGCACAAATTATTTTAAACGAAGTTGAAGTTGCCATAATACCGCACACTTTTGAGAACACGAACCTTAAAACTTTCAAAATAGGCGATTTTGTAAATCTTGAATGTGATATTTTGGCAAAATATGTTGAAAAAAATTTATCAACGGAAAATAATAAATCAAAATTAAGCGAAAGCTTTTTGCAAGAGAACGGATTTTTTTAAAATGAACGAAAATGAAATAAAAGAGGGCTTTTTTGATAACATTGAAGAAGCGATAGAAGATTTTAAAGCAGGCAAAATGCTTATAGTCGCCGATGACGAGAATCGCGAAAATGAAGGCGATTTAATCTGCTGTGCACAAAAAGTCACTCCCGAAATCATAAATTTTATGGCAACTGAATGTAAAGGGCTTATCTGTCTTGCAATAGATGATGAAACCGCAAAAAGACTTGAACTTTCGCAAATGGTTGAAAAAAACACCGAAAGTGCAAATACAGCCTTTACCCAAAGCATTGACGGAGCTGCAAAATTCGGTGTTACAACAGGGATTTCGGCTTTCGACAGAGCAAAAACAATCCAAATTGCAATAGACAAAAATTCAAGGCCGAACGATCTCAGACGTCCGGGGCACATTTTCCCTTGTGTCGCTAAAAAAGGCGGAGTGCTTGAAAGAACAGGGCACACAGAAACAAGCGTTGATTTGGCAAAAATTGCAGGGCAAGCTCCGGCAGGAGTTATGTGTGAAATCCTTAATCCAGACGGCACAATGGCACGTAGAGATGAGTTGAGAAAATTTGCCGACAAATATAACATTAAATTTATAACCGTAGAGCAGTTAATTTCCTACCGGATAAAAAAAGAAAAGTTTGTAACACGCGAAGCGCAAGCGACTTTGCCCACGCAATTCGGAGATTTTAAGGTTTTAGGATATTTAAACAATCTGACACAAGAAGAGCACGTCGCCCTTGTCAAAGATGACGGCTCGGATAAAATTCCTCTCATAAGAGTTCACAGCGAATGTCTAACCGGTGATGTTTTTCACAGTCTTAAATGCGACTGCAACTCACAGCTGCATCGCGCGATGAAAATGGTTGATGATTGGGGCAGGGGTGCTATAATTTACATCAGAAACCACGAAGGCAGAGGAATTGGGCTCATCAATAAAATTAAGGCTTATTCGCTTCAGGAAAAAGGTCAAGATACAATTGAAGCTAATATTTCGCTTGGATTTGAACCTGATTTAAGAGACTACGGAGTCGGTGCACAAATAATTTTGGATTTGGGCTATAATAACTTTAATTTGATAACAAATAACCCTAAAAAAATCGTAGGACTTAAAGGTTATGACCTAAAAATTCATGAAATAGTGAACTTGGAGCCTGATTTGAATTGTTACAACCAAAAATATATGGCAACAAAAAAAGAAAAAATGCACCATATGATGTAATTCTCAAAAGGATTTGAATAAAAATCCGAATAATAATTTAAAGGATGAAAAAATGACTTTAAACACGGTTTACGAAACACGAGCACTTACAAAAGATTTATATAAAATATTTGCAGGAGTCTATAGCGATTTTCGCGCCGTTGCGGTTGAAAATTACAAGTTTGAACTTGAACCTTTGAGTTATGAAGGTTTTGTCGAAGCTGTAGAAAAAGAGCTTATAAAGTGTATTGTTTTGCTCGAAAATCAAATTCCTACCGCTTTTTTGGTCTATACGACAATGATTTCAGAAGCCATTGAATTGAATGTTATTCACTGTCTTGGCGAAGAAGATTTAACCGAAAAACGCAAAGTTTTGGTAGAAAAATTTCTTGAAGAAACTCAAGAAGAAAGAACAAAACAGGTGGTTTGCTACCCGATGCTGGGCTCTCAGGGTGATTTTGTAGAATATCTGTCCAATTACGGATTTAAGTTTGTCGGACTTGCGGTCTTAAGGTTTATGTTCCAAAACTCGAATTCAGAGGCTATATTAAATAATATGGAACTTTCGGAGTTGGAAGAAGGTTATGAGATTAAAACTTGGCTGAGCGGATATTTCCATGATGCAGTAAAAATAGTCCAAGCAGCTTTTGAAAACACTGCAGACGCGCTTTTTGATCCAAGATTTAAGTCAATTGACGGAACAGAAGATATTTTAGAAAAAATAGTAAACAGCGTTTACGGCGAATTTTTACCGATGGCGACAAGCGTTTTGACTTATAAAAACCAGCCCTGCGGCTTTTGTTTTGCAAACGTTACAGGCGGCAAAATCGCCAATATTCCTATTGTTGCAATAGAAAAAGAACACAGAGGCAAGGGCTTATCAAAACATTTGCTCAAAAAAACGATTAAAACACTTTTGCACTCAAACAAAACCGGCGAAAGAGAATTCTCAGAAGTCAATACTTGCACAGAAACAAACAATTATCAGGCACTTAAGATGTACAGGCACGCCGGTTTTAAGGAAGATTACAGCTACCCGCAATCGTATCTTGGCGCAAATGAGTAACGAACAGTCAAAAAGGTTTAACGGATGAACGGGTGAATGGCTGAAAGGTTATTTTAGGTGAATAGCTGAAAGGCTGAACAGGTGAAAAGTTTATAAAAGTGACTGAGTGACTAGGTGACTAAGAATATTTAATAACCTGCCTTCCTACCTTCTATTTACTATTTACCATTTACTATTTACTGTTTACTAAGACTTTGCCGCCAATTCAAGCTTTTTAAGAATATTTTCGTCTGTGGGTTTGAAGTTTTTTAAATAATCAATCGCTTCTTTCGGGGTTTTTGCAACATAATACAAATCTTCCATGAGCGCATGAACAAAATTTTGTTTGATTATATCGTTAAAAAAATTGAGCAGATTGTCGTAAAATCCGTTTGTGTTTAAAATCACTATTGCTTTTTGGTTGTAACCAAGCTGCTTTTGGACAATCATTTCGGTTAATTCTTCCAAAGTCCCGAAGCCTCCGGGCAAAGCGATTACAGCATCGGAAATTTTATCCAGTTTATCTTTTCTTGTCCGCATACATTCGGTGACAAAAAGTTCATCGCAATCGGCATTTCCGACTCCGATATTATAAAGCTTTTCGGGCAAAACGCCATAAACCGCTCCTCCGAATTCTTTTATAGCCTTGGCGTTAACCCCCATTGTACCTAAAGTTCCACCGCCATAGACAAGATTAAAACCTGCTTGCGCCATTAAAACCCCAAGCTCTTTGGCTGTTTCATAATATATTTTATCTAAATGGTTACTTGCCGAAGAAAATACACAGACATTTTTTATTGCTTTATAATCTTTTTTGCCGTTAGTCAAATTCTCCTCCAATCAAGTAGTAATAAGAACAATAAACTCCGAATCCGAACGGGGAACAATCATTTTTTAAAACGTTTCTTTCAATGTTTTTTCCCATAGGCTCAAGCTTATCACTGAAAATATTTACCCCGAAAATATCTTTCCCCCAAGTGTTTGGAAGGGTTATTCCATTTATATCAACAAGCATTGATGCACAAACATCATTTTCTTTGCAATTATCGGATATCCATTTAAGCCCGAAAATTTTATCATCATCCCAAAAATAAAGGTTATCAAAATAGTATCGGTCACCTTGAATTACTGTTTTTTTATTCATGTATAAAGGTTTATATTCAGAACTCGGGACTCCCGATTTGAACCTCAGATAAGGTTTTATTATATCCAGCATAACCGCTGTTTTATAATCGTTGTTTTTTGCATGCTTAAATTTTTTTCCTAAATCAAATCCGTTTTGTGCTTTTATTGAAGAAAAAACGTATTCTAAGCCCGAATATGTATTAACCCATTTTGAAATGAATTGAGCTTGTTTTGTATTGTTTAAGCTTAAAGGCAAAACAAAAAAAGTTACCCCTAAAATAAGCAAAAAAACGATAACCACTTCAATAATCGTAAATCCGTTTTTATTCATAAAAACTCCGTTTTATCTTGCCAAGTCCAAATGTTTTTTCTCTGCCAACAGTTTATCATAAACCCACTCCGGAACAAAATTTTTCCCCAAAATTATTTGACCGTTCATAACGTTGGGCGCGTGAAAATCGGAACCGCCTGTTACGATAAGCCCTAATTCTTCAGCCATTGAAGAAAAATATTCGACAATCGCAGGTGAATGCTTTCTGTGATAAGCTTCAATACCCCTAAGTCCGTAATGCATAAGTTCTTTGACAAGGCTTTCTGCTATATCTAAGTCGTGAGGGTGTGCAAGAACAGGAATCCCTCCTGCATCATAAATAACTTCAACAGCATCATGAGGGGTTACGGTTTTTCTTTGAACGTAAACCGGAGACTTGTCGTTTATGTATTTTGCATAAGCTTCAATTACACTTGTTGTTCCGCCGGCTGACGTAATTGCTTTTGCAATGTGCGGTCTTCCGACACTTCCGCCTTGTGCTACTTGATTTGTTATGTCTTCAAGGGTTATTCTTATGCTTTCTTTTTTATTTAACAATGTAACAATTTCTTTTGTCTGTTTAATCCGAGCTTGTTGTTGGATTTTTATCAGGTTTTTGAAATCGGCATTTTCGACATCCATGAAATATCCTAAAATATGGATTTCATAATTATTATAAAGTGTGTTTATCTCAACTCCGCGAATAATTTCCAAAGATTTTGTATGCAGTGTTTTTAAATAATCCTGCGCTACCTGCCAGGATAAAACATTGTCGTGGTCGGTAAGCGCAATAACGTCTAAGCCTGTTTCAATTGCTGAATCAACAATTTGCTCGGGCTTAAAAACCCCGTCAGAATAATTTGTGTGAATGTGTAAATCCGACTTCACTTTTCACCTCCGAGCGTATAATCTTTCTCAAACGAAATTCTTTTTATATCAAGAGCTTTGCCGCTTTTTTTGTCGATTAAAACTTCAACCGCGTTTATTTGAACAATTTTTCCTTTGGGAATTTCGTATCTTTCAGGCAGGCAGGTCGTTAAGCGTTTTAAGGAAGTTTCTATCTCCATACCTATAACACTTTCGGTAACCCCGCAAAAACCGGCATCTGTTATATATGCCATATTGTTGATAATTTTTTCATCTGCAGTCTGAACATGAGTGTGCGTGCCAAAAACCGCACTTACGTTTAAATCTGCGCAAAATCTTGCAAAGCAAATTTTTTCTGCGGTGGCTTCAGCATGAAAATCAATTAAAATTATAGGGGTTATTTTTTTGAGTTTTTTAATTTCTTTTTTCACAATCTCCCAGGGCGAATCAATCGGCGGCATAAAAACTCTGCCAAGAAGATTAATCACAGCAATTTTTGTTTTTCCGATTTCAAAAATTTTAGAGCCGACTCCTTTTGTTTTCGGCGGGTAATTCAAAGGTCTTATAAGTTTATCAGCCCTTTTTATGTAATCAAAAATATCTTTTTTATCCCAGATATGATTGCCCGAGGTCAGACAATCTATACCGTAGCCGACCAGTTCGTTATAATTTTTTTCGATTAGCCCGAAGCCGTGCGAAGCGTTTTCGGCATTTGCAATACAAAAATCCGGAGCATCACCTTTTCCTTTAAGTTCTGCCAAATAATCCCCGACAGCTTTCCTGCCGAGTTTTCCGACGATATCACCGAAAAATATTATTTTTAGTTGGGTTGACATTTTTTTAACTCCCCCTCTCCCCTTGCGGGAGAGGGTTGGGGTGAGGGGTATTATTTTTCATAACCCCCACTCTATAGATCCCGAAACAAGTTCGGGATAAGGCATTTCTACGGCTCGCTTCGCTTGCCTAGAACTGCCTTATTTGGCTATTTCCGTTGCCCTGAATTCTCTTACCACCGTAACTCTTATTTGTCCGGGATAATCAAGTTCGTTTTCGATTCTTTGGGCAACATCTCTTGCGAGTTTTTGTGAAGCAAGATCGTCAAACTGTTCTGCTTGTACGATTACTCTTACTTCGCGCCCTGCCTGAACGGCAAAGGACTGTTTGATACCTTCATAGCTTTTTACGATTTCTTCTATTTTTTCAAGACGTTTAATATAAATTTCTAAAGTATCGCGTCTTGCGCCGGGGCGTCCTGCAGAAATTGCGTCTGCAAGTTTAACCAGAACCGCTTCGATTGTATTTGCCGTAACATCATCGTGGTGGGCCTCAATGGCGTGAATTATTTCTTCTTTTTCACCGAATTTTCTTGCAAGCTCGACGCCCAGTTGAATATGTGTACCTTCTTGAGTTTGGTCAACGGCTTTCCCGATATCGTGCAAAAGTCCTGCACGTTTTGCCACATAAACATTTGCACCGATTTCAGCTGCGAGCATTCCTGCGATATGACCTACTTCAAGCGAGTGCTTAAGAACATTTTGACCGTAACTTGTTCTGTAATAAAGTCTTCCCAAAGTCCTTATCAATTCTTTGTTAAGTCCCATAATGCCCATATCCATGGCTGCATTTTCGCCTTCTTCAAGAATTTTTTTATCGATTTCTTCTTTTGCTTTTTCAACCATTTCTTCGATTCTGACAGGGTGAATCCTTCCGTCAGCGATAAGTTTTTCCAAAGCAAGTTTTGCGATTTCTCTTCTGACAGGATCAAAACTTGAAAGAACAACAGCTTCGGGCGTATCATCAATTATTAAGTCAACTCCGGTAAGCGTTTCAAGAGTTCTGATATTTCTTCCTTCGCGGCCGATTATGCGACCTTTCATTTCGTCACTTGGAAGTGCAACAACAGAAACTGTTGATTCAACTGTGGTATCTATCATGCAGCGTTGCATTGTTGTGGTTAAGATTTCTTTTGATTTTTCAAGAGCGTTTTCTTTTATTTTTGCTTCGTTTTCTCTGATTAACTGCATTTGTTCTTGTGCCAAATCATGCTTTAATTGTTCAAATAACATGTTTTTAGCATCTTCGGCAGACATTCCAGAAATCCGCTCCAATTCGGAGGTTTGTTTTTGAACCAACTCTGCAAGATAATCTTCTTTTTCAAGAAGCTCTTCTTTTTTTCTTTGTAACTGTGATTCTTTTTCTGTTACTTCCTGAGTTTTTGTCTCAAGTGTGTCTTCTTTTTGCGCCAATTTTGTTTCTATCCTGGAAATCTCCTGGCGGCGTTCTCTGATTTCCTCGTTAAGTTTCTCTCTTTCTTCTTGAATAGCTTCTTTTGCGGCAATAATCGCTTCTTTCTTCAAAATATCTTCTCTTTCGCTAAAGTCCGCCAGAGTTTTTCCTGATTGGCGGGAGAGCATTTTGAATTTATTTTGTTGAACAACGATAACAGCAGAAAAAGCAATAACAAGAACGATTGTTAAAGTTAATAATAAACTCATAGCAATTCAATACCTCGTTCATTTCTATTTTTTTTATACACGCAATGCCCGATTTCATTACCAAATCGAGCTTAAAGTTATATTTTTAACTGTAATTTATTGCATATATTTCCAAAAATTTATCCTACTACATCTGAAACAATGCTAACATATTTTTGGTCATTTGTACAGGGGTGTTACAAAATGTTTAGCTGAAAGGCTGAAAGGGTGCAGGGCTATTTTAGTTGAATAGTCGATAAGTCGATAGGTTATAAGAAGATAAGATGTGTAGATGTGTAGATGCGTGGATGCGTGAATTATCTGCTACGCCTCTACGCGTCTTCGCCTCTTGCCTTCTGTTTACCATTTACTATTTACTATTTACTTTTCTGGCTTCATGGTATAATTATGTGCAAATTAGTTTGAAAGGAGTTTTGCGATGGATGTAAAAGTTTTAAATGGTGAATTGAAAACACAAAAATGCGATTTGTTGGTTGTGGGGCTTTTTGAAAAAACAAAAACCTTAAGCGGAGTTATTTCTACGGTTGATAAAGCATTGGGCGGAATTATTACAAAATTTGTAATCCAAAAAGACAAATTTCCCGCTAAATCAAAAGAAACTTATCTTTTGCAAACTTACGACAAAATTCCCGCAAGAAAAGTTCTGATTGTAGGCTTAGGCGATAAGAAAAAATTAACCTCTGACACAATAAGAGAAATCGGCGCAAAAATTGTTGCAAAAGCACAAAGTATTAAAGCCAAAAAAATCTGCGTTGATTTGGGAGAATTAAATATCGATGCGCAAGAAAGCGGATACACTTTTGCACTTGGCGCGACAATCGGCGAATACTCCTTTGACAAATACAAGTCTGAAAAAAATAAAGATAAAATCGAAGAATTAATACTTGTAGAAAAAAATAAAGCAAAATTTGAAAAACTCAAAAAAGGAGCGGATAAAGGAATTAAAATCGCACAGGCAATGAATTTTGCAAGAAACCTTTCTAATGAGCCGGCTCAAGAGGTTACTCCTTCAAAGCTTGCCCAAGTTGCAACAAAAATTAAAGGTACAAAAGGTATAACAGTTAAAATTTACGAAAAAGAAGAAATCGAAAAAATGGGAATGGGAGCATTTTTGGCTGTAGGAAAAGGTAGTTCCCAGCCACCGAAATTCATTCACATTAAATACACCCCCGCAAAACCTAAGAAAAAAATTGCCCTTGTCGGCAAAGGAATTACTTTTGACAGCGGCGGCTTGGACATTAAACCCGCCTCATCAATGCTTACTATGAAAGATGATATGTCGGGTGCGGCTTGTGTTTTGTCGATTATGAACACGATAAAAGATTTCAGTCCTAATGTAGAAGTGCATGCAATAGTAGCAGCATGCGAAAATATGCCCGGATGTTCGGCTTACAAGCCCGGCGATGTTTTGGTAGCAAAAAACAAAAAAACAATCGAAATAGATAACACTGATGCCGAAGGCAGATTAACCCTTGCCGACGCACTTTGTTTTGCTTCAGAGCTCGGTGTTGATGAAATCATTGATATCGCAACCTTAACAGGAGCTTGTATGGTTGCTTTGGGAACACAGGCGGCAGGAATTATGGGAAATAATCAAAAATTAATAGATAATTTGATAAAAATAGGATCTCAATCAGGCGAAAGACTTTGGCAGTTGCCGATTTGGGATGAATATAAAGATACATTGAAAAGCGATGTAGCCGATATTAAAAATTCCGGCGGTCGTTGGGGCGGTGCAAGTTCTGCGGGAGTTTTCCTTAAAGAATTTGTTAAAAAAGAAATTAAATGGGTACACCTTGACATTGCAGGGGTCGCCTTTTTGGAAAGTTCTCAAAAAGAGCTCTGCAAAGGTGCAACAGGCGCAGGTATAAGGACAATTTTAAATTATATTTTGTCGATTTAATTTTTTTAAGGGCGGAAAAATCTTTGATTTTTCCGCCCTTATTTATGATATTATTTTTTAATCAGTTTTTATAGGAATTAAAATGATAGAATTTGACAAAATACCCCAAAGTTCTAAAATAGCAATTTATGGTGCAGGCGAAGCCGGGTTATGTGTTAAAAATTATATTGAAAACTCTCGTTCTGATTTAAAAATAGTTTATTTTTTCGATGAAAAAATCAAGGGCAAAATCAACGAAATTGAAATTAAACATATAAAAGATATTCAAAAATTTGCAAACTCCTTTGATTTTATAATTCCGGCTTCTTTTTCAAATTCTTTTTTAATGGAATCCATTTTAAAACATTACGGAATACAAAATTGTATAAGATTAAATGAAATTCCAAAAACAAATAATGAATTTAAAAATAACGAACCGCGATTAAATATAGTTAAAAATATTCTACACTCCGAAGAGAGTAAAAAAATATTTGAACTTGTATTCAACGCTTATATTAATTCTAATAATGGCGTTTATTTGTTTGAGTACTTAAAAAATTTTAACGAACAGAAATTTCACTCCAAAGGGCAGTATTTTGATTTTATTGTTCATGAAAAAATTAAAACCGTTATAAGCGGCGGGGCGGCGGAAGCTTATACCACAACAGCCTTTTTAAACAGTTTCAATAATTTGAAGAAAATATATGCATTTGAACCTATATACCAAAGTTTTAAAATTGAACAAAATGACCTTTTTTTGAAAAATTCAGGTAAAGTCGAAATAATAGAAAAAGGGCTTTTTGATAAATCTACGGTAACAAATTTTTTATTGAATAAAGCATCTTCCCGTATAAGTCAGCATTTTCCTTCTGAACTTACACAAGAAATAGAAATCGTATCGATTGATGAATTTGTAAAACAAAAAAATATCGAAAAAGTCGATTTTATAAAAATGGATATTGAAGGTGCGGAATTAATGGCACTAAAAGGGGCGAAAGAAACCTTAAAAAAACATCGTCCGCAGCTTGCGATATGTATTTATCACAGTTATGACGATTTGTTTGAAATTCCGATTTATTTGGATGGGCTTTTAGAAAAATATAAATTTGAAGTTTATCACTATTCTCCGAACACAAATTTAGAAACTGTTTTATATGCAATTCCGAAGGAGTTGAACAGTGAGCGGTGAGATGTAAAATGGTAAAAATTTAAAATCAAGAGAAAGATGCGCGAAACGTGCCAGACAGTTCACAGTTCACAGTTAACTGTTCACTGATTTGTAATAATTTCTTTACAAAATGCGAAGTTTCTTGAACTTATATTAAATTTGGATAATAATTTTGATACATGTTCTTTACTATTTTTTTTCTTTAAAATAGTATGATAATATATTGTGGTAAGTAATAACAAAAAGAGGAATAATATAGTGGAAAATTTTGGACCGGATATCTTTGGAAAAAAAGAAGTATTACAACAAAAACCCGTAATTAATCCTGCAAGCATCAAGGTCGTTGGTGTAGGCGGCGGCGGCGGAAATGCCGTTAACCGTATGATTAAAGCAGGGCTTAGCGGAGTAGATTTTTGGCTGATGAACACTGACTTGCAAGTCTTGTCTTATTCTTCTTGCAAAAATAAACTTCAATTGGGTGCTAAACTGACAAACGGACTCGGCGCAGGCGGAGAGCCCCAAATCGGTGAAAAAGCGGCTGAAGAAGCTCAACAGGAAATAACAGAAGCACTCGAAGGTGCTGATATGGTTTTTGTTACAGCAGGCATGGGCGGCGGAACCGGAACGGGTGCTGCTCCTATCGTTGCTAAAATAGCAAAAGAACTTGGAATTTTGACAATAGGCGTTGTTACAAGACCGTTTTCTTTTGAAGGAAAACGCAGACAAAACCAAGCCGATCAAGGTTTGGAAAAACTTAGAGAAAGCGTTGATGCGCTGATTGTAATTCCTAACGATAAATTACTTGACGTTGTTGACAGAAGAGTTTCTCTTCAAGAATCATTCATCGTAGTTGATGAAGTTCTTCTTCGCGGTGTTCAAGGTATTTCTGATATTATCACAATACCCGGGCTTATTAACGTTGACTTTGCCGATGTTAAAAGTGTTATGCAAGCCTCAGGCTCTGCGCTTATGGGTATCGGACGCGGTCAGGGCGAAGGAAGAGCAATCGATGCTGCAAGAACAGCTATCGATTCTCAACTTTTGGAAACTTCAATCAATGGCGCAAGCGGCGTAATTGTTAATATTACAGGCGGACCTGATATGACGCTTCACGAAGTAACAGATGCTACAAACATTATTAACTCTGCAGTTCTTGATGATGCTAAAGTTATTATCGGTGCGGTTGTTGATGATAAAATTCAAGGGGAAATTCAAATCACGGTTATTGCGACAGGTTTTGAATTGAGAAATCAATCTCCTATGAGTGAAAAAGCTGATTCAAAAACTTTGAGTGCAGCTGATTTCTTCTCGGGTGCTTTTACTCAAAAGAAAGTTGCAGATTTTACTCCGGGGTTGGGAAATATTGAAATTCCTGATTTCTTGAAAAAATAGCGGATTTTCGGTAGGGCACCGTGCGAGCACTCTGCCGAGCAAATGATTAAATATCATTTGTGAGAGGAAGAGCCCAGCCCGTTAAGAGCAAATAGTCCGATGGAGTGCTAAAATTGCGAAAGCAATTTTGAAAAGGGAATGAAGGACTATGCGTACCCGAATAATCCAAGATAATAATAAAAAATATTAAAAAGGGCGGTTTTCTTTCAGAAAACCGCCCTTTTTTATCCTAAAACCAAATGTTCTTTTTCGATTTTAATTTTATAAAGCGTATTTTTTTCAAAATTGTATTTTTGAGGGTCAAGCAAAACATTTATGTAATTTCTTGTCATCCCTTTTAAAAATCCTGTTTTTTTATCCAAATTCTTTTCAATTAAGACTTCTTGGATTGCACCGATATTTTTTTGCAGAAATTCTTCGTGCTTTTGCGCCGAAATCTGTTTGATAACCGCAGCCCTTTTATTTTTTGTTTTCAAATCAACTTGGTTTTCAAATTTTTCGGCGGCAGTCCCTTTTCGCACAGAATAAGGAAAGGTGTGAATTTGGGTTAGTTTTGATTTTTTTAAATTTTCGACTGTTATTTGAAAATCTTCATCGCCTTCACCTGCAAAGCCTGCAATAATATCGCTTCCGATAAAAGGGGCGTCAAAGTTTTTATGTATTTTTTCGATTAAATCAAGTGTTTTGGCAACTGTATAATGTCTGTTCATTGTTTTTAAGGTTTTGTCGCACATGGATTGGATTGAAAGGTGAAAATGCGGGCAGAATTTTTGAGAATTTTTTAAAAATTCAAGCATTTCATCGTCAATTTCCAAAGGATTTAAAGAGCCTAAACGAAAACGAGAGATATTTGTTTTTTCTTCAATGCTTCTAAGCAAGTTCAAAAGGTTATTCTCACTGTCATTTACCCTCCACTGCCCAATATGTATCCCCGTAAGCATTATTTCCTTAAAGTTTGCTTGTTCGTAAATTTTTATTTGTTTAAGAATAAAATCCAAGTCCGCACTTCTGTTTTTTCCGCGAGCAAAAGGGATAATGCAGTAAGAGCAGCGGTTGTCGCATCCGTCTTGAATTTTTACGCTCGCCCTTGTTTTGGTTGTGTCATCGAGCAAGACTTTATGAAAATCTTTTAGTTCAAAAATATTTTTTACAGAAAAAGATTTTTTTAAGTTCAAAACTTCTGATATATTCAATTTTTCATCATTTCCCACTACAAAATCAATAAAAGAAGTTTTAAGCAGGTTTTCTTTTTCAATCTGAGCGATGCAGCCGGTTAAAACAGTTTTTATATCGGGATTTTCGCGCTTTACCTTTTGCAGGATACTAAAGGCTTCATTATCGCTTTTGTGCGTAACCGTACATGAATTAAGCACAAAAAAGTCCGCTTGATTAAGCGGCATTTTTTCAAAGCCGTTTTTAATCAAATTTTGCTCAATTAATAACCCCTCCAGTTGGTTAGATTTGCAGCCCATTGATTTTAGGTTAAAAGTCTTCATAAATAAGACATTATCAAGAAAAAAAATATATGTAAAGAATTATGACAACAAAAAAATCAACTAGCAAAATTATTTACTTTTGGGGTTTATAGTGTTATAATGATGTAGATTTTTTAATTCGGAGTGTATCGATGCAAGTACAAAGTATAAATAGCAACATTAACAGAGTAAAATTCGGTTCGGAAGAACAGTTTGATAAGGATTTATCTTTTATAAATTTGGATGATATTCAATTAAGCCGATTATCTTTGTTGAAAGCTAAAGAAGAACAGGGTAAGAAAAGAAATCCTTTGAAATCGCTTTTAATTACGCTGCCCTTGGTTGATATTGCATCAAAATTTATAATGCAAAGCGGCGGTATTGTCCATGATGGTAATATAAATATTCACAATAGGACATACGAAAAATTTAAAATTTTACCCGGAAGTTTATCTAAAAAAATGTCTGCCGCAGGGCATGCTGCAATGAAGTGGGGCGGAGTTTTATTGGTTTTGGGAATTTACAATTCCATTAAAGATGCAGTAGTTTCAAAATCAGAAAAATTACAAAACATTGAAAAAAATCATCCTTTTGCTTCTATGCTTGCAGATATAGGGCTTTTCTTGGGTTCTTTATCGTTAGCTGAAAAAGGCGCAAATAAAATTGCTGAAAAAATGGTAATAAAAACTCCTGACCTTTTAGAAAAAGTCGGTAAAAAGGTTTCATCAGCAAAAGTTTGGTTGGATAAAACCTCGATTAATACAAAAGTTTTGCCAAAAGTTTCAGAACTTTTTGGAAGATTAAGTAAAAAATCACCATTATTGGCTACGTTTGGACTGGTAGCGGTTGCCGCAGCACCTTATATTGTTATAGTTAACAGCTTGTTTAAAATTTCAAAACAAAATCGTGATTTTAACAATAATTATTTGAATAATTATAGAAATATGAAAGAGGGACAATTACAGCTTTCAAAAACTTATTTAAATAAAGTTGTAAAAGAATTTAATACATAAAATTTGACAAATAAGTTTGTTTTTAATAATATTTAAGCAAGAAAGCGTTAAATGACGCTTTTTTATTTAGATAATGAATGATGAGAAAAATAAAAACCCTTTTCACTTTTCATTTATTAGGGCGTTTAGCTCAGTTGGGGGTAAAGGTATCTCCGAAAAAATTGAATAGTGCGGGCGTTTAGCTCAGTTGGTAGAGCGCTTCCCTTACAAGGAAGATGTCGGGAGTTCGAGCCTCTCAACGCCCAAAT
>DAOQAU010000040.1:0-15326 GCA_035354275.1 Candidatus Gastranaerophilaceae bacterium | reverse complement strand
ATTATGCGCTGGGCGGATAATTTAATGCCCCTAAAATTTTACATTGCGCCGTTTCGGTTTTATTCAAAAAAGCTTGAAGACTACAAATACCGCCAACTTGTAATGCAAGCCCTTGATGTCTGGCAGAAAGCAAGCGGGGGTAAAGTTTCGTTTGTAATTGTAGATACACTTATGCAGTCGCAAATTAACCTTGATTGGAAAAGGGTTGACAGGCAAGCCTTCGGGCATTGCTACTTTCATTTTGACGGACAAAACAGGCTTTATTCGGCAGAAGTTCAAATAGGAATAACAGACGGGCTTATTCATCAGGACTACATGCCTGAAACCGAAGTATATCACACGATTTTGCACGAAATCGGACACGCACTCGGACTCGGACACAGTCCTAATGAAAAAGATATCATGTACACTCCCCACAAATACGGCATTGTAAATTTATCAAAAGGGGATAAACTAACCTTACAATGGCTTTATAAATTCAAACTTAATGCGGAAGTATCGGAAATTGCTTCAAAACATGGTATTCCTTCACCAAATCTCGATAAAATTGTTGCAACAATTTTAGAAAATAATCCTCAAAGCGAATTTGAAAAGGTTAAAAACTCAATATCGCAAGAAAAAAGGGATTTACTGGAAGAACAAGAAAAAATTGCGGATTTAAAAAAATATAATATTGCTTTGCAAAACATAAAAATCTCGGAAGATATCAGAAAAATATTCATTCCGCCTATCCAAAAAAATTAAACAAATGTCCAAATTTCTTGACCGATTTTTTTTTGATGTATAATGTTTTGAATAAATGAGGAGTAATAAATAATGACAATACAATCTTGGTTTGAAAAACGCAAGCAAGCCCAAGAAGCCAGAAAAGCACTTGAAGCAAAAATAGAAGATGACGGTTTGCCGGGGTTATGGACAAAATGTGTACATTGCCAAGCACAATTACCCAAAAAAGACCTTGAAGACAACGACATGGTCTGTCCGCTGTGCGATTATCATTTCAGAATAAATGCAAAAACAAGAATTACACAGCTTTTTGACAAAAAAAGCTTCAAAGAAATGTTTGCGGAAGTTAAACCGACAGACCCGCTGAATTTTGTTGACACGGAATCTTACAAAGAACGTATTCAAAAAGCAAAAGACAAAACGGGACTTGATGAAGCCGTAATCACAGGCATTGGGAGTATCGAAGGTCACAGAGTCGCCGCCGCTGTTATGGATTTTGACTATATGGGTGGTTCTATGGGCAGTGTTGTCGGTGAAAAAGTAACAAGGATTATGGAAGAAGCTATTAAGCAAAGAATTCCTATGCTTGCTATTTGCTCATCGGGCGGTGCCAGAATGCAAGAAAGCGCACTAAGCTTAATGCAAATGGCAAAAACTTCGTGTGCTTGCGCCAAAATGGATGAAGAAAAAATCTTGTACATCACTCTTCTTACAGAACCCACCTTCGGTGGAGTCACCGCAAGTTTTGGCACACTGGGCGACATAATAGTTGCCGAACAAGGTGCAAGAATAGGCTTTGCAGGACGCAGGGTTATCGAGCAGACTATCAGGCAAAAACTTCCTTCAGATTTTCAAACCGCAGAATATCTTTTGAAATTCGGACAGGTTGATGTCATTGCAAAAAGAAAAGACTTAAAATCAACACTTGCAAGAATAATTGAAATGCATAAGGGGTAAGGAAGTAAATAGTAAATAGTAAATGGAAACAATAAACTGTAAAACGGCACGATTGCTTTTTACTTATATGGGGGGTAATATAAATGGCAGCAATATTAGAATTTGAAAAACCTATAATGGAAATACAAGAAAAAATAGAAGAACTTAAAAAAATCAGTTCGGAGTCAGGCATGGACCTAAATAAAGAAATAGAAACATTTGAAAAACAGGCTAAAGATTACAAAAAAGAACTTTATGCAAACTTAAAGCCCGCACAAAAGCTTTTGATAGCAAGACATCCTAACAGACCCAGTTTTCTTGATTATGTAAACTTAATTACAGATGATTTTATTGAACTTCACGGTGACAGAGCAGGAATGGATGACAGAGCCATAATCGGCGGTATAGCGAAATTTAACGGCAAACCCATAATGCTTATTGGCACACAAAAAGGCAAAACCACTAAAGAAAATTTAGCTTATAATTTTGGCATGCCTCAGCCTCAGGGTTACAGAAAAGCTTTAAAACTTTTTAACCACGCCAATAAGTTCAATATGCCGATTGTAACCCTAATCGACACGCCCGGAGCATATCCGGGAATAACAGCAGAAGAAACGGGTCAGGGAATAGCCATTGCCGTCAATTTAAGAGAAATGGCAAAATTTAACGTGCCGATTGTAGCCGTAATTACAGGCGAAGGCTGCTCGGGAGGTGCATTAGGTCTTGCGGTTGCAGACAAGGTTTTAATCCTTGAACACGCTTACTATACGGTCATTTCACCTGAAGGCTGTGCTTCAATTCTTTGGCGAGACGGCTCAATGACAAACACTGCGGCAGAAGCACTTAAAATCACGGGTCCAGACTTAATGCAGTTTAATATCGTTGACGGAATAATTAAAGAACCCTTGGGCGGTGCTCACTGCAATCATGAGGAAATAGCCGCCGAACTTAAAAAAGCAATAGGCGAATCTCTTGATGAGCTTAAAAAGTTTTCGCCAAAAGAATTAAAAGAAAATCGCTATAATAAATTCAGAAACCTTGGGGTAGTAGAAGGGTAAATTTTTATCTAAAATCCATTGGTTATTTTAGGATTTGGTTTTCCATAATATTCAACAGGCAAATATAAAATTTTATTTTTATCAATGTATAGCTGCTCTGCGGCTACAGTTTTTACACTACTTGGAATATACTTATCCGAATAATCAACAACTCTAAAAGGCATAGGTATCCATTTTCCATTCATATACATAAGACGAGTTTCTAAATGATAACCTGTCTCTACCTTTTGAACATGTTTTCTACCGTTTTCATTTAACCAATTAATAAACTTGGGAACATTTTTTGTCAAATTGGTATTAATCATCAAAGTATCAACCCCGAATTCAACCAAGCTTGAATCAGCCGATACAGAATTACGGGTTTTCATACTGAGTGAATTTATTGTCTGAACAATTTTCGGCGCAACATCCTGAACGCTAGCCTTGCGTAAAGGGGCACGCCCACAAGCATAAGTAAGCACCGAGGATATTAATAAAAATGTTCCGCCAATTTTTCCTATTTTCATTTTTTCTCCTTTTGTATTATAAATAAACGCCGTTAGTTTTTGACAATAAAATTAACTTTATTTACATTCTTTAACAATTGTGCTAAATTTTTACTAAACATATATGAATAATTAAAATGGATAATTATTACGAATTAAAAATCAAAATTAACCCTGAAGCCTCAGAAATTGTTTCAAATATTTGTTTCGAAAATTTTGAATGCGAAGGGGTAATTTTAGCCGAAGAAACTTATAAAGACCTTGAACTTGTAAGTACAACCGAAGGCATTTTAAAAGCATTTTTAAAATCCGACAAAAACATTAAATCTGTTTTGCAAAAAAACAGAAACCTGCTTTTAAAAAGAGGGTTTAGCAATAAAGACTTAGGCTGTTGGGATTTCGAAATTATAAAAATAGAAAATCAGGATTGGTCAAAAAAATGGAAAGAAAATTGGGACGTTACGCATGTATCTGATAAAATTTCGGTTGTACCAAGCTGGATTAAATATGAGTCAAAACCTGAAGAAACAGTAATATCTTTAGACCCGGGCTCTGCCTTCGGGACTGGAACACATCCCACAACACAGCTTTGCATGCGCGCTATTGAAAAGTATTTAAAAATCAATGATAAAATGGCAGATATCGGAACGGGTTCGGGAATCCTTGCAATATGTGCAATAAAATTCGGTGCTATATCCGCATACGGATGTGATAATGATGAAACCGTAATTCACACTGCGCAAAATAACTCAGAAAATAACGCAGTTTCGAATAAATGTCATTTTGAATATAACACTGCAGGCAGGATAAAAAACAAATTTGACTTCATAACGGCTAACATCCTTCACAATGTCCTTGCAGACATTATGGTGGATTTAAAAGTCTTAATGAAAGATAATGCCACTCTTGTTCTAAGCGGGATTTTGAATGAAAAAAAAGATATAGTGCTTGACTCTATTGCAAAACATGGACTAGAATTAATTGAACAAACCCAACAAGAAAACTGGGTGGCTCTGACTGTGAGGAAAAAATGACAGGACAAACGGCAATAATAATTCCGGCAAGATATGATTCTACAAGACTAAAAGGCAAACCGCTGATTATAGTTAACGATAAGCCCATAATACAATGGGTTTTCGAAAAAGCCGTTAAGTCAAAGCTTGCAGATAGAATAATTATTGCAACAGACAATCAAGAGATTTATAATACCGCAATTATGTTTGGAGCAGAAGCCGAAATGACTTCCGACACACATCAAAGCGGAAGCGACAGGATAGCAGAAGTTGTCGAAAAATATCCCGAAATTTCTTATATTGTAAACCTTCAAGGTGATGAGCCCTTAATTACACCCGAAAGCATTGACCAGATAATAAAAGGTGTTAAAGATGATAAAGATGCCGACATCTCCACTCTTGTAAGAGTTTTAACCGATAAAAAAGAAATAGAAAATCCCAACTGCGTAAAATGTGCAAGGGATTTAAACGGTTATGCGCTTTATTTTTCGCGCTCAAAAATCCCTTATGAAAGAAACGAAGGTCATTCAAAAATTTACGGGCACTTGGGAATTTACGGCTACAAAAGAGAAGCTCTTTTAAAGATGACAAAACTTCCTCAGACTTCGCTGGAACTTGCCGAAAGCTTGGAGCAATTAAGAGCACTTCAAAACGGAATGAAAATCAAAACTTTTGTGGTGGATTTCAGTCCTGTTGGAATAGACACCGCAGAAGATTTGGAAAAATTTAAAGAAATAGTAAGCCAATCAACTTAAAGTTGTTTTTTATAGTATAATTGATGAAAATAGATTAGGGAGAATTATTTTTGATGTCATTAATGTTGGAACATAAGCAGGGCTTAATCGCAGGGGACGGGCTTTTACCTGTCAAATTGGCGCAGTATGCCAAAGAAAACGGATTTGAAGTAATTGGGATATCTCTCAGTTCAGACAATTACAATCAACTGAAAAAATACTGTTCGAAAGTTTATTCTGTAGCCCCTGGTGAAGTGCTTAAAATTCAAAAAATTCTTGAAACCGAAGAAATAAAACAGCTTACCTTTTTAGGCAAAGTACATAAAGGCCTGCTCTTAAAACGTCCTAAATTTGACACAAAAGCAATAGAATTAGTCAGAAATGCCTCAAAACTTAATGATGATGAAGTTATGCTTACGCTTATAGGAGAACTTGAAAAGGTCGGAGTAACTGTTTTAGATCAAACAATTTTTATTAAAAATTTAATGATTCCGGCAGGCGTTCTCGGCAAATACAATCCCACCCAATCACAAATGGATGATGTTAATTATGGCTATGCAATGGCAAAAGAAATGGGAAAACTTGACATAGGACAGTCCGTTGTAATTAAAAATAAAATGGTTATGGCAGTTGAAGCCATTGAAGGAACAGACAAGTGCATACGCAGGGGGGCAAAACTTGCCAAAGGCGGAGCCTGCGTTGTGAAAGTAGCAAAGCCATCTCAGGACAAGAGATTTGACATTCCCACAGTCGGACTAAAAACACTTAAAACAATGAAAAAATATGGTGCAACTCTTTTGAGCGTAGAAGCAAACGAAACAATTATCGTGGATCAAGAAAAAACAATAAAATTTGCGGACAAAAATAAAATCGTAATTATGGCGGTTTAAAATGACTAAGAAAATCTTCATTATAACAGGTGAACACTCAGGTGATATCCATGCAAGCAAGGTAGTGGATGAACTTAAGAAAATTTATCCTGACGTGATTATTGAAGGTGTCGGCGGAGAAAATCTTAAAAATGCCGGCGTAAAACTTTTTTCTACACACGAGAAAATGTCTGTAATGGGAATTTCTTTAAAAATTCTCATAAATCACCTTAATCTTGGCAAAAATATCATAAATTATTTAAAAAACGAATTTAAGCCGGATTTGGTATTGCTGGTTGATTACGGGGCATTTAACCTTAATATCGCAAAAGTTTTGAAGAAAACAAAACTTAACTGCAAAATTTTCTATTATGTCCCGCCTCAAATTTGGGCGAGCAGAAAATGGCGAATTAACGTGATTAAAAAGAATGTTGATAAAGTTCTGTGTATTTTCCCATTTGAAAAACCTATGTACGATGAGTACAAAATCGAAAATCATTATTGCGGACATCCGCTTACAATGGAACTTCCGCCTAAAGCCGACCGAGAAGAATTTTTTGAAAAACACGAATTGGATAAAAATAAAAAACTTGTTTCTATTTTTCCCGGCTCAAGAATTTTTGAGCTTGAAAATCTTATGAAAACATTCGTAAAATCTGCAAAAATTCTCCAAAATAAACATCCCGAACTTCAAATTTTAATTTCACAAGCACCTAATTTATCGGATGAAGTTTTCAAAAAACATTTAAAAAATACCGATTTTAAAGTAATAAAAGGTGAAAATCATGCAATGCTGAGTGTTTCTGATGCTCTAGTTCTTGCATCAGGCACGGTAGCATTAGAAGCTGCTCTTTATGAAACACCTATGATAATAGCATACAAAGGGCCATGGCTTTTATACCTGATTTATCTGCTTGTAAGGTGCCTTGATAAGGTTTCGCTTCCAAACATAATTTCAAATAAACTTGTTGTCCCTGAAATTTTGCAGGAAAAACTTAGTGCGGAAAATATTTGCTACAATATAGAAAAACTTTTATACGATAAAAAATCAAGAGAAGAACAGATTGAACATTTAAAAGAAGTTAAATTGCTTCTTTCGGATAAAAATTCACCTTATGAAGCAGCTTTAGAAATCAAATCCGCATTAATGTAACAAATGTTTATTTAAACCCAATAAAAAAGCAATTTATATGGCTTTTTTGTTTTAATAAAAACAAGAAGGTTTTGTGTAGATGACTAGTCTTATAAATTCTGAATTAAATAATAAAAATGTATTTTCGCAGTTTACAACGAGTAAAAACTCGCCCGTCAATGCGAGAAATTATTACGTACCTTCGACGCAAAACCTTTACAACACGGACAATATCACACAAGAGAAAAAAAGTCATGCATTGGGTTACAGTATTGCATTAACAACCTTAGTCGTAGGCTTTGGCCTTTTAGCATTAATGAAAGGACTTCCAAAAAGTTTTTACCAAAAAACCGATAAGTTATACAAATACTTTGACGAAAAAACAACAACACTGGCAGCAAGAATGAAAATGCTAAAATCCAAAAATCAAAAACTTCCTAAATTGGGAAATTTATATTTAGATGCCCTTAAAGGAGCCAGATACATGGTTGAATTTGCCAAAGGAGGCTTCACTTTTGCTTCTTTAAAAGACGTTATTGTAGGCAGAGCTTTTATTAAAATGAAAAAAAATAAAACATTAAACAAAGTTCCTCTTTTAAATAAATTTCATCCTTGGATTACCAATCTGTTTGAAAAAATATCCACCAAAACAGTTAAAAACGCCTACACAAAAACATCCGGTATTTTTGGAGAAATGAGGTGGAAATTTAAAAAAACAAATGAAATTATTGAAAAAAGCCCGCTTAAGCAAGGGATGAGCTTTGAAAGAAAAAATGAACTGATAAAAATACTTGATGAAAAAATACAAAAAGTAAAAACCCTTTACGACGAAGGTTTTGACAGAAAAACAGTAAACGAAAGATTAGAATTGATGGGCAAAAATCTAGGAAATATGAACGAAAAAGTCTGGGAAAAAACTTTCGGGAATTTGAAAGAATTTTTAAAAGACAGAAAAAGTTACACAACATTTATTCAAGAAGAACTTGCAGCTCCGATAAAAATATCGCATTCGCAACAAGTAAACCATTTAAAAGATTCACTTGTTGGAGAAAAAGGAGAAATACAAGAAATTTTGGACATTTATAAGGAACTGCTGCCTGAAAAAGACTTTTTAAAATTAAAAAAAATCGCGCATAAATCAATTAAAAACCTTAATAAATCAACAAATTTAGAAACAGACAAATTATTTGACAAAATAAGAGATTTAAAAATAGGCTCTGCGCCTAACGATTCTTTAAGTATTTTGGCATCTTTGGGGCTTATCGGATGGGGATTAGGCAAAGCAGACAATAATGACCAAAGGCTATCAGTAGCTTTAAAATACGGTATTCCTGCACTTGGAGCAATAGCAACAGCACTTTACTGTACGGTCAGTCTCGTTGCCGGCGGTCCTGCCATTGTATTCGGTCTTGTATCAGGATTGGTGATAAATAAAATAGGAACAATTGCGGATAACGCAAGAAAAAGATATGAAGATAAAACGCTGACAATTAAAAACATAGCCCAAGATAATCTTCCTAAAATTGATTTAAATCAAAACCTTTTTAATTATTCTAAACAGTAGTTTGACCAAAGTGTTTTTTAGAATAAAATGATTTTATGACTAAAAATGCTTATATTCACATACCTTTTTGCAGGAGTAAATGCAATTACTGTTCCTTTGTTTCTTTTGACAAAATTGATTTGAAAAAAGCTTATCTTGAAGCTTTAATGTATGAAATTAAAACTATATATAAGGGTGAATTTCTTAAAACCCTTTATTTTGGAGGCGGAACGCCCTCTGTCCTAACTATGACAGAAATCAAAAAAATAATTTCACTTTTTAAAACATCTCAAAAAACAGAAATAACTTTTGAAATAAATCCTAATGATACAACAGAAAAATATTTAAAAGAATTAAAACAACTTGGAATAAACAGAATAAGCATCGGTGCTCAAACATTTAACGACAAAATTTTAAAGCTAATCGGAAGAAAGCATAATTCAAAACAAATTAAAATAGCAGTTAAAACCGCTCAAAAAGCAGGTTTTGAAAATATCAGCGTCGATTTAATTTACGGACTCCCTACACAAACTGTCTGTGACTTTGAAAAAGATTTACAAAAAGCTGTTGAATTAAATATTCAACACATTTCGCTCTACGGGCTTAAAATTGAGGCGGGCTGTTTTTTTGCAAAAAAACAGCCCGCCTCACTGCCTGATTCAGATACCCAAGCCGACATGTATTTGGCAGCGATAAAAATTCTCCAAAAAAACAACTTTAAACACTATGAAATAAGCAATTTTTCAAAAAAAGGATTTAAATCAAAACACAATCTTAATTATTGGAATAACAACAATTACTATGGTTTCGGATTATCGGCAAGTGGATATGAAAACAAAACCAGATACACAAATCAAACGGATTTAAAAAAATACATAAAAAATCCCCTTTTAAAAATAACAAAAGACAAACTCACTGAAAAAGAAATTCTTGAAGAGGCGATTTTTCTGGGATTCAGAAAAATCCCCGGAATCAACACAAAAAAAATAAACAAAAATTTTAATATAAATTTTGGGGATAAATATAAGACTATACTTGACAAATACTTAATTTCAGGGCACTTGAAAAAGACGAAAATAGGTTTTGCACTTACAAGAAAGGGTATTCTTGTAAGCAATTCCGTTCTTTGCGAATTTTTATCCTAAGATTGAAGAAACTATATTAACTACAACTATCTGAATAATTTGCAGAAAAATCAAAGCAATTATAGGAGAAAAATCCAAACCGCTTATTGGCGGAATAAATCTTCTGAAAATATCCAAATACATATCCGTAACTTCTCTTATAGCTTTTATAGGCTGCTGCTCCCAATCGATATTAGGAATCCATGTTAAGAAAATCCTCAAAATAATTATCAAATAAAAGAAATAAAAAATATTATCAACAATTTTAACGGTGTACATTGTTCTCTCCTAAGTTTTCTAAAGTCTTGAATTTACACTGGTTTTTGAACATTCACAATTTTCTCTTTCATCAGGAATTTGCTCAATCATTGTAAAAAGAACCTTTTTAAGTCTATCTAAATTGGAGTTAAAAACTTCCATAACCGCATGATGAGAAACAGGCGGTACATCACCGACAAGCCCTGCATCATAGTCAGTTATAAGTGATATATTAAGCGGACACATATCCATTTCCCTTACGAGATAATTTTCAGGAAAAGCCGTCATATTAATAACTTCCCAGCCCTGATTGGTAAAGAATTTTGATTCTGATTTTGTAGAAAATCTCGGTCCGTTTATTACGACAACAGTACCTGTAGAATGGACATTAACACCAAGTTTTTTGGCTGTATCAATAACAAGATTTCTCATTTCAGGACAATACAGGTCAGCAGGCGAAGGATGTGAAACAATCGGCCCTTCAATCGTGGTAGATTTTCTTCCGTCTGTCCAGTCAACAAATTGGTCACAAATTACAAAATCACCGGGCACAACATGTTTTTGCAGACTTCCTGCAGCACAAGGAGAAATCACCCGTTCTACCCCGATTGACTTCATAGCCCAAACATTTGCCCTGTAATTGATTAAATGCGGCATAATGCTGTGATTTCTGCCATGACGCGGCATAAATGCAACTTTTTTGTTGCCGAGTTTACCTACAAATATATTATCGCTTGGCATTCCATAAGGGGTTTCAACCCTTATTTCTTCAATATTATCCAGGAATTTATAAAACCCTGACCCCCCGAATACTCCTATTTTTGCTAATTGTTTTTTTTCTGACATTTTCCTCTCCCATGCAATGTATTTTTTCAAATTCTAGTGATTAGTTGCCGGGTCAGTTATAATTATACCCGCAGCGTTACTAACCTTGATTTTACCATCGTACCTGACTGAAAAGTCAAATTGGTCCGGTCCTGAACTTGCACACGACTGCGTTGTAAATACACCAGATCCGCAGTTGGGATCTTTGGTCCCGTTAACATCCACCGATATATTAAAATAATCATTCTGATTCAAAGGGAATTGAGCATCAGCTGCTTGGTTTGTGAGCATAGTCCATGTAATCCCGTCTGCAGTTTTAAAATTCGCATCACTCATACTCGTATGCGTTCCAAATATAGCACAATCAATCGCGCCTACTGTATTCATACTGTTTGCTAAAAGATAACAAAATTTATTATCCCCTATCGGAATACCTAGAGCTTCTTTATTGTAAACGTAATTAAATCCTTTCCATACACGAATCGGCGTAATGTCTGTTGAGAGCCCCCAAAGATATTGAGCTCCCGTATTTCCGTCATCTGCCTCATAAGGATAATATGTATCATTGTTAATCAATTCTTGTACAGCTTTTTCCAACGTGGAATATGCCTTTTTAAGCATAACTTTTTTATTATTCGGCCGGACATGAACTACCGCAGGAATAGCAATAGCTGCCAAAACACCTAAAGTTACCAACACAACCATAACTTCTGCCAACGTAAATCCAAACTTGTTTTTCATAAAACCATCCCTTTTTTAAAAAAGTTTACATTTCTGCAAAAGCCAATTAAAAAAAGCTTTTACACAAGACATTATAGCATGAAAAAACTTCTTGGACTTGATTTTTTTTCTTTATGTATTAAGATATCATTACAAACTTTTTTCCAAAGGGGAAAAACATAGAAAATGACTACAACTTTTTTATGTCCGGAGGAATGCAATTTACAATATTAGAGGATTTACATGATTAGAAAATTAGTATTATACACTATTACAATAGTGCTATTACTATGCCCTAAAGTCAATGCAAGTCAACATAGCGTATCAACAGTTAAAGAGACAATCGTAAAGCACTCTCTTGAGCTGGGGATTGATCCTGCGTTGGCACTCAGCATAGCAAAATCAGAATCAGGCTTCAGGCACGAAGCAAGAAGCAGATACGGTGCGGTCGGAGTTTTTCAGCTTATGCCGTCAACAGCAAAAAGGTTAGGGGTCAATCCTTACTACTTAAGCGATAACATTAAAGGCGGTTTAATGTATTACAAACGCCTTTATAACATGTTTGGCTCAACCGAACTTGCACTTGCAGCTTACAACGCAGGTCCCGGCGCGGTAAAAAGATACAAAAAAGTCCCTCCGATAGGCGAAACAAGAAGCTTTGTATCAAAGATTATGAAAGAATATAACAGGCAAAAAATTAATCCTGACCCTGCAATACTAAAAGTCAAAAATATGAAACAAGATATTAAGCAGGTCGAACTAAAACAGCTTGAAGAGAAAAAACCCGAAGTCAAGGCAGTTGAAGTCAAAGAGATTGAAACCACAAATGTTCAAACTCAAGAGCCTCTGCCATCTCAAGGCGTAGTCTAAAAAATTGAAAAATAAAAATGAGGAAACGTTAAGTATTTTTACTTAACGTTTCCTCATTTTTGCACTATTTTTATTTTTATACTAGAATTAAAGTAGTCCGACCAATGAGGTGATATGTTTAACGAAACCAAAACCCACGAAATTACAGTTGACGTTGTTATTTTAACAATCAAAGACAACAAACTTATGGTATTGCTTGTAAAACGTACTAATGAGCCGTTTAAAGGCAAATGGGCTATACCCGGAGGATTTATTCGTTTGTCTGAAAACCTTGATGAAGCGGCATTGAGAATTTTAAAAGAAAAAACTAATGTTGAAAACATTTATATCGAACAGCTTTATACTTTCGGCGACCCGCTGAGACGTACAGACGCAAGGGTTATAACTTGTGCATATTTTGCACTTATAAGAGAAGAAGATGTTCATATCATAAGTTCGCCCGATGTATCCTGGCACAGGGTTTATGAACTTCCGCCGTTGGCTTTCGACCACAAAGAAATTATCGAATACTCGCTCAAAAGAACTCGCGAAAGGCTTGAAATGTGCCCTGTAGCTTATCAGCTTTTAAATGAAAAATTCACACTCACCGAAATGCAAAAAGCTTACGAACTCATAATGAACAAAAAACTGGACAAAAGAAATTTCAGAAAAAAAGTTTTAAGCACAGACGGATTAACAGAATTAAACGAATTCTCAAAATCAAAATCAAAACGTCCGGCAAGACTTTACACTTTTGAGAAAATAAGCTTAAACTCAAAAAGAGCCCACTTTATTTCAAAACCAAAAACAAAAAAAGATTAACTTTAAGGAGAAAAAATGCTTACATTTACTTGGATAGTACAAATATTTTCGGCAATTTTGCTGATTGTTCTTATATTGCTCCATTCACCAAAAGGTGACGGAATTGCTGGAATCGGCGGAGCCAGCCAACTTTTTTCTTCGCAAAAAAGCGCGGAAGCGGGGCTTAACAAATTAACCGGTTATGTCGCTGCGGTATTTCTTTTGTGCACGTTTCTGTTAGGCTTCGGCATTATTAAATAATGAATGATATTTTTTCCAGAAATGAACTTTATTGGGGCAAGGAAGGACAAAAAAAATTGTCCGAAAGCCACATAATCGTTTTTGGACTCGGCGGAGTAGGCGGATATTGTGTTGAAATGTTGGCAAGAGCGGGCATTGGGGAATTAACTCTCGTTGACTTTGACAAAGTTTCTGTTTCAAATATTAATCGACAAATTGTTGCTCTGAATTCTACTTTGGGTCAGGAAAAAACGACACTTTTTGAAAAAAGGCTCAAAGACATTAATCCTGAAATCAATGTTCATTTGATAAATGACTTTTATACCGAAAGCTTAAACAGCATATTAATAGGCAAAAATATTGATTTTATTGCAGATGCGATTGACACAATCCGCTCAAAAGTTTCTTTATTGGAGTTTGCCTATACTGAAAAATTCCCTGTGATAAGTTCATTCGGCGCAGGAAACAGGGTTAATCCCGAAGGACTTTATATTTGCGACATATCAAAAATTAAAAATAAAAAAACGCCTTTTATTTCAAATATCATTCACCAACTTAAACTAAGAAACATTAACGAGGGCATAATGGTTGTAACAAGTGATGAAAAGCCAATGTGTCAGAATAAAATATTAAACACTGAAACTGTTGAAACTCAACGCGGCGAAAAAATTGAATATACAAAAATTACTCCTGCCTCAACACCTTTTGTAGCGTCTGCTGCGGGGATTTTTATGGCAAGCCATATTGTACAGGAATTGACTAAAAAGAAGAAGAAGTAATAAACCCTTTTATTGCACTACAAGTGGCAACATATGGCGACGACAAATAAATAAAGCTTTTTGTGTTGCCCATTCTGCCTTGAAAATTTCTGTTTTGAGTTGCAAGACAAACTTCATTATCTGCTAAAATTCCTGCATGAACTCCTACGCAAGGACCGCAACCGGGGGCTAAAATCGTTGCATTTGCATCTACAAAAATATCAATAAGTCCTTCTCTAAGTGCCTTTTTAAATACTTCTTTTGATGCAGGCGAAACCAACATTCTCACCTCCGGATGAATTTTTTTACCTTTTAAGATATTGGCAGCAATTCTTAAATCTTCAATTCTTCCATTGGTGCAAGTTCCTACAAAAACCTGATTAACCTTTACATCCCTTAATTCAGAAGCTGGCTTAACGTTATCTACTGTGTGAGGACAGGAAACCATATGACCTACTATTGAAGCATCGATTTTTATAACTCTTTCATAATGAGCATCAACATCGGGCTTAATCTCAACAAATTTATCTCCTCTGCCTCTTGATTGCAAATATTCTTTTGTTTTTTCATCTGTCGCAAAAAGTCCCGCTTTTGCCCCAGCCTCTACTGCCATATTTGCAAGCGTAAATCTTTCAGCCATATACATATTGTCAATCGTGCTTCCGCAAAATTCCAAAGCCTTATAAGTTGCGCCATCGGCACCGATTAAGCCTATCAAATAAAGCATCAAATCTTTTGAACAAACTCCTTGCCTGAATTCTCCATCAACTTGAATTTTGAAAGTTTGCGGCACTTTAAGCCAGGTTTTACCCAAAGCCATTCCGACTGCTACATCAGTTGAGCCCATGCCTGTTGCAAAAGCACCCAATGCGCCTGACGTGCAGGTGTGGGAATCAGCACCTATTAAAATTTCACCCGGATTAACGTAATCTTCAATCAATCTTTGATGACAAACGCCGGCTCCTACATCTGATAAAACGGCACCGTATTCTTTAGCAAATTCTCTTAATACGTTATGAGAGTTTGAAAGTTCTTTTCTCGGGCTTGGCGAAGCATGGTCTATAAATAAAATTGTCCTTTGAGGGTTGTTTAATTTTTTAGCACCTATTTTTTTAAATTCCTGTACCGTCAAAGGTCCTGTTCCGTCTTGAACCGCACAAACATCGACATTTGCAATGACAAGTTCGCCTGCTTCAACTTCCTTATTTGCATGCCTTGAAATTATTTTTTCTGCTATCGTAAGTCCCATGTTACC
>DAOQAU010000039.1:0-15393 GCA_035354275.1 Candidatus Gastranaerophilaceae bacterium | reverse complement strand
TTCATAAAAAACCTTGAATATTTTAATTTTAAACCCTAACAATTATACCCCCCCCCCCCCAGAGAAAAGTCAATTTATTAATCCTGAGTTTTTAGATTGCTTTGTTCCTGAAACAAGTTCAGGACAGGCTTACCGTTTCCTCGCAACGACGTAGGAGGTGGACATGGGTTGGAAAATATTTACCCCCTTGCAACGACAAAAAGGATAACAATTACGTTTGATAAAGCATAACCTCATAAAGTGACGGTGCTTCCTGTACGCTGACATTTCCCTGCGGAATTTTTAAGACTCTTACTTTTACCGGCGGATTTTTAATTTCTATAATGTCGCCTTCTTTAAGCATCTTAGAAGGTTTTGCCTGATTACCGTTAACAAAAATCCGCCCCTTGTCAGAAATTTCGTTTGCCACGGTTCTTCTCTTTATTAATCTTGACACTTTTAAAAATTTATCTAGTCTCAATTTTCAAGCATCCTATTTTTATGTCGAGATATTTAAACATCACTATTTTCTTCGTAATACCCCTCACCCGAATTTTTAAAATTCGTACCTCATTTTAAAATTCTACCCTCTCCCTCAAGGGGCGAGGGGATAAGAAACAATTACTATCAATCACTCACTGACCAATTATATGATTTTAACATAAAAGTTGCAAATTTTGCTTTACAATATTATAATGGATTTGAATATAATTTTAAAAAATTCAGACTAAGGATAATTAATGGGCGAAATAGGCACGATATTGTTTAATTTGTTTGTAATAGCACTTCTGCTTTTTACAAACGGGTTTTTTGTTGCGTCAGAATTTGCAATAGTAAGCGTCAGAAAAACAAGAATCGCACAACTTACAAAAGAAGGCAATTTTAACGCAAAAATTGCGCTGGAAGCACTTAAGGATTTAGACAGATTTATTGCAGCAGTACAGTTAGGAATTACAATCTCCAGTATCGGTCTGGGTTGGGTAGGCGAGGCTACTTTGGTCAGAATAATTGAGCCTTTATTTGATTTCTTACCTCAAAATTATCAGCTTGTAGCCGCTCATTCAATTTCGGTTGCAATTGCTTTTTCTTTAATTACCGTTATGCACGTCGTAATAGGTGAATTGATGCCAAAGTCAATCGCACTTCAATATCCCGAAAAAGTATCTTTAATAATTGCCGTTCCGATGAAAGTTATTACAAAATTTTTCAGTCCGTTTATTTTTATGTTAAACGGTTTTGGAAATTTATTGTTAAAGATTTTCAAAATTCCGACCTCACCGGCTTCACATCTTGCCCATTCTATTGAAGAGTTAAATATGCTAATAAACGCAAGCTATAATGAGGGCGTTTTAAACGAAACCGAACGTGAAATGCTCCAGAATGTTTTCAAATTCTCCGACTTAACCGCAAAACAGGTTATGGTGCCAAGGACTGATATGGCTTGTATTTCCTCCGATATTACTTTTGACGAATTAAATACACTCACAGAAGAAATGCAATATACAAGATATCCTGTTTATGAAGAAAATCTTGACCATATTTCAGGAATTTTACACGTTAAAGATTTGTACGGAATTTCTCTAAGAAAAGAAGAATTTTCACTGGAAAAACTTTTAAGACCTGTTTTTCTTGTTCCTGAAACAATTACCATGGATAATCTTCTTCGTGAATTTAAAAAACGCAAAAGCCAAATGGCTATTGTTATAGATGAATTTGGCGGAACATCGGGACTTATCACCTTAGAAGATGTCCTTGAAGAAATTTTCGGCGACGTTCAAGATGAATTTGACGAAGAAGAAGCCGATATAAAAGAAATTTCACCCAATACCTACATCGCAAATGCGATGATGAGAATAGATGAAATAGCAGAATTTTTTGAAATCGAACTTGTGGATGAGGATGTTGATACAATCGGCGGCTTGGTTTTAAAAGAACTAGGCAGAATAGCACAAATTAACGATTGTGTCGAAATTAAAGATTTAGAATTTAGCGTTCAAGAAATTGACGGTGCTAGAATAACAAAACTTATTATCATCAAAAAAAATAAAGAAAACGAACAAAAAGAAAACGTCGAAGAAGAAAATTCTTAAATATCAAGCCCCAAATCAAGTGCGCAAGCCTTTGCAACAATTGCGCTTGATGAAATTATGTCAACTCCCGCTGCAGCAATTTCTTTAACCGCGTCTAAATTTACACCCCCGCTTACTTCAACAATTGCCCTTTTATCGATGAGCTTGACTATTTCTCTTATCTCATTTACCCCCATATTATCTAACATTATTATGTCAACATTACAAGCTAAAGCTTCTTTGACTTGCTCTAAAGTGTCGCACTCGACTTCAATTTTATGTGCGTGAGAAATGTTTTTTCTTAATTTTTCCACCGCTTTTGTAATAGAGCCCGCAAGCTTGATGTGATTGTCCTTAATCATCGCGCAATCAGATAAATTAAACCGATGCAGTGCCCCTCCGCCTGTTTTTACCGCATATTTTTCAAACATTCTGAAGCCCGGGGTTGTTTTTCTTGTATCGGCGATTTTTGCAGGATGGTTCCCGATTGCATCTTGATATTTTTTTGTCTCTGTGGCTATCCCGCTCATTCTTTGAATGTAATTCAGTGCCGTTCTTTCGCCTGTTAAAATAAACCTTGCAGGACCTTTTATATCGGCGATTTTATCGCCTGCGGCGATAAAATCGCCGTCTTTAAAATAAAATTTTATCTCGACTTTATCAGATAAAACCTTAAAAACTTTTTCAAAAACCTTGCAGCCGCAAAGAACACCGTTTTCTCTTGTATTAAGAGAGCCTTTTAAAACATCTTTTTCTCCCGCGATAAAATCCGTCGTAATATCGCCAAAGCCGATATCCTCTTCAAGTGCCGCCTTAATGTGCTTTTCGATTAAAAAATCATGAAACAAAAACAAGCCCCTTTTCTCCTTTTATAATACAGTTGTGTTCGACATTTTCTTTTGCCCAAGGGTAGTCTTTTCTGAAATGAGCACCTCTTGATTCTGTTCTTTTAAGTGCCGAATCAATTATTAATTGAGCGACGGTAAGCATATTTTTAAATTCATACTCTTCTTTGTTTGAACACTTGCCGGGAAATTTAAATTCGGATTTTAAAGCATGAAGCTTATTGTTTGCCGTTGTCAAGGATTTTTCGTCGCGAAGAATTCCGACATAATCCCACATCAGGTTTTGAAGTTTTGATTTAAGCAAATCCACATTTACTTCTTCAAAATCAACATCTTTAGAATATTTATCTATTGAATTTTTCAAATTTTCATCTATCAGCTTTGGCGGATTTAACTCTGTTTCCTTCAGGTAATCTGCAAGCTCATAAGCGCAAACGACACATTCAAGAAGCGAATTGCTTGCAAGGCGGTTTGCACCGTGTAATCCTGTTGAAGCGGTTTCGCCGATTGCATAAAGCCCTCTTATAGAAGTTCTTGCCTCCACGTTTGTTTTAACTCCGCCCATTGAATAGTGTGCGGCGGGTGCTACAGGGATGAAATCTTTTGAAATATCTATTCCGTTTTCTTCACAAATTCTTGTGATATTAGGGAATCGTTTTTGAAGTTTTTTCTTTGACAAATGAGTTGAATTCAAATAAACGCAATCCGAATTAGTTTTATTCATTTCGTTAAATATTGCCCTTGTAACGATATCTCTTGGCGCAAGCTCCTTTTGTTCATGGTATTTTTGCATAAACTCATGCCCGTCTTTATCCACGAGTTTTGCGCCTTCGCCTCTTACGGCTTCGGATATCAAAAACCTATTTTTGCCTGTATCGAGCGCAAGTGCCGTCGGGTGAAACTGCACAAATTCCATATCCTGAATTATTGCCCCTGCGTTATAGGCAAGTGCTATTCCGTCGCCTGTTGCAACTGTCGGGTTTGTCGTATGCTTATAAAGCTGACCGAGCCCACCGGAGGCAAGAATCACAGCAGATGAATAGACTGCTTCGTATTCTTTTGTTAAATCGTTATATGCGACAAAACCTTTACACTCGCTGTCGGAATCCACCAAAAGTTCTACGGCTAAAGTTTGCTCATAGACTTCAATATTGGAATTTTCCAAGACTTTTTGACAAAGCACTTTTTCAATGCTTCTTCCTGTTGCATCACCGCCTGAGTGAAGAATACGGTTTACGCTGTGTGCGGCTTCTAGGGTAAAATAGTAATTATCGTTTCCGTTTTTATCAAATTCAACACCGAATGAAATTAAGTCTTTTATAACTTCATCGGAATTTTCGGAGATAAATTTTGTTATGCCAAGCTCGCTTAATCCCGCACCTGCCTTAATTGTGTCGCTGATATGAAGAGACGGAGAATCTTTTTTGTTTTCTTTCAAGACCGCTACAATTCCGCCCTGAGCGTAGCGCGAATTGCTTTCTCCCAGTTTTGATTTTGTAATCAAAAGTAAGCCGTCTGGCAAATCGCATTTTTGGGAAATCTTCAAGGCCGCATAGAGTCCTGCGATTCCGCTTCCTATTATTGCAACTGAATATTTTGAATACTTCATAATAACATATCCTATCCAGGACATTTTAAAATAAACAAAAATTTTTTTCTACCGCAAAAGACTAATTTTTTACAAAGAAATTTGTTTGAAGTAAAATTATTATACGTCATCCTGAACTTGATTCAAGATCTCATGACTTAATATTTTGGCAAACGACCTTGCGATGCTGAAATGAATTCAGCATGACGTGAACTTTAAGGAGAATTCAATGTCCACGATAGAATTTTTTACTGATTCGGAAGAATTAAAATCAATAACATCCGCTGCCAGGGCAACTTTAACCGCTCCCTTTTTTGCCAACAATATTAAAGAAATAAGAGATTTAAAAGAAGCCTACCTTCTTGCCAAAAATTCTTCGGGCACAATAGAACTTACAGGAATGCCTGTTTATAAACCCGAAAAACTGGGGCTTCCCTCAGGCACTAACCAGCTTTTGTTCAATGATGGAACGGTTGTGGGAAGATGCGCCGCCGCAAGAAAAATCGTCGGCGAGCCGGGTTGTGATTTGGCTCAGCTTTTACCTATTTTAAGAGAAGCGGTCTATTGTGTGCGCGATAGGTTAATGTATAAAACCCAAGTTGTAGTGGGACTGGAAGAAGATTTTATGGTAAAAGCACACCTGCTTATCCCCGAAGGTTTTGAAAATGTTATGTATTCATGGATGCTCAATTTCCAGTACATTACAAACGAATATGCAAAAATGTACAAAAATTCAAGAAAAATAAATGAAGGCGATATTTTTGTTTTCTCCGACCCCGACTGGACTCACCCCGATTTTCCTTACGGGTTGACCTTCTTTGATCCTGAACATAACTGTGCTGCAATTTTAGGGATGAGATATTTCGGAGAACACAAAAAAGGCACTCTTACACTTGCCTGGGGAGCTGCCGCAAGAAACGGCTACGCTTCTTGCCATGGCGGAATGAAACGCTACAACTTAAAAGATAAATCTTTTCAAACTGCAGTTTTTGGGCTTTCGGGCTCGGGCAAATCCACCATTACGCATGCCAAACATAATAATAAATACGATATTACGGTTTTGCATGATGACGCTTTCATAATAAATGTTGACAAAAAATATTCCATTGCGTTAGAGCCTGCATATTTTGACAAAACGCAGGATTATCCTATGGGCTGCGAAGACAACAAATACATAATTACCCAGCAAAATAACGGGGCGATTCAGGGCAAAGACGGAAAAATTTATTCAATCACAGAAGACATCAGAAACGGCAACGGCAGGGCGGTTAAATCAAAACTCTGGTCACCAAATCGCGTTGACAGGGTGGATGAACCTATTAATGCAATTTTTTGGCTAATGAAGGATTCTACAATTCCGCCTGTGATTAAACTTTCAGGTGCTTCTTTGGGCTCAGCTATGGGTGCAACTCTTGCCACAAAAAGAACTTCAGCCGAAAGATTAGCCCAAGGCGTTGATCCCGATGCGCTTGTGGTTGAACCTTACGCTAATCCCTTCCGGGTTTATCCTTTAGAAATGGATTACACAAGATTTAAACAGTTAATAGAAGACGGCGTTGACTGCTATATCCTAAACACCGGCGATTTTATGGGCAAAAAAGTTAAGCCTGAAAATACTTTGGGAATAATCGAGGCGATTGTCGAAGGCAGTGCCGAATTTAAGAAATGGGGCAACTTCTCTGATATTCAAATCCTTAAAGTCGAAGGCTTTGAAGCAAATTTTGACAATGCCGAGTACAAAGACCAATTTATAAAACGGATGAAAGACAGAATTGAATTTGTAAAATCGCGCGAAGTCGAAAAAGCAGGACTGGACAAACTTCCTGCGGATGCACTTGAAGCACTTGAAAAAGTAATTGCGCAAGTTTGATTTTTACCTTGAAGTTGTTCTGTTTTCCTGCTAAAATGTATTAATGATTACATTTGGCAAGGAAAAGATATGAATAAGAGAGTTTTATTGTGCATAATGGACGGCTGGGGAATAAGCGAAAATAATCCCGAAACAAATGCCACTATTTTGGCAAACCCCGTCAACATAGATAGTTTTAAAAAATCCGAAAAATACACACAAATCCACGCTGACGGTGAATGGGTGGGGCTTCCCGATGGACAAATGGGCAACTCCGAAGTCGGACACCTTAACTTAGGCGCAGGAAGAGTTGTGTATCAGGAATTAACAAAGATAAATAAAAGTATTCGTGAAGGTGACTTTTTCAAAAACGAAAAATTTCTTGAAGCAATAAATCATGCCAAACAAAACAATTCTGCACTTCACCTGTTCGGGTTGGTTTCTGACGGAGGCGTTCACTCCTCAATGGATCATTTGGCTGCTTTAATTAAGCTTGCAGCAGATAACGGACTAAAAAAAATCTATGTACACGGATTTTTAGACGGGCGCGACACTCCACCGCAAAGTGCTTGCAAATACCTGCAACAGGTTGAAGATGAATTAAAAAAATACAACCTGCCCTCTGTAGCCTCTGTCATGGGCCGCTATTGGGCAATGGACAGAGATAACCGCTGGGATAGAGTCGAAAAAGCTTATAATAATCTTTTATTCGGAGAAGGCGAAAAAGCAGCTTCTGCGGTTGAAGCAGTGCAACAATCTTACGCAAAAGGCGAAAACGATGAATTTGTAAAACCGACCCAAATAGGTGGCGAAGAATCAAGAATAAAAGATAATGATTCTATAATTTTCTTTAATTTCAGACCCGACAGAGCAAGAGAAATAACAAAAGCGATTAACTTTGAAAACTTCTCGGGATTTGAAAGAAAAGATGTCAGAAAAAACCTTCACTACACCACCATGACCCAATACGATGAAACTTTTAATTTTCCTGTGGCGTTTCCCCCTCAAAAATTAAATAATCTGCTCGGCGATGTGCTCGAAAAAAACGGAATAAAACAGTTCAGAACAGCGGAAACAGAAAAATACGCTCATGTCACCTTCTTCTTTAACGGGGGCATAGAAGAGCCTAACCCCAATGAAACAAGGGTTTTAGTTCCTTCACCAAAAGTTGCGACCTATGATTTGCAACCTGAAATGAGCGCACCTGAAGTTTGTCAAAAAGTGCTTGAAGCCCAAGACAATCCTGATTACGGATTTATTCTGGTGAACTTTGCAAACCCTGATATGGTAGGACACACAGGAGACATAAAAGCAGCGACAAAAGCTTGCAAAGTCGTGGATGAATGTGTCGGCAAAATTGCACAAAAAGCAAAAGAAAAAGGAATTACAATGCTTTTGACCGCAGATCACGGAAATTCAGAAGAAATGTTTGACCCTAAAACACAAGGCCCTCAAACAGCACACACAACAAATGAAGTTCCTTTCTTTGTGATTAACGGAGATAAAAATATTGAACTTAAAAAAGACGGGGCTCTTTGCGATGTCGCACCGACTGTGTTAAAATTGTTAGACATCAAAAAACCCGAAGAAATGACAGGGCAATCACTTATTAAATAAATACGTCATTGCGATGGGATAAATGATTTGGCTTAATGCTTCGCCGCTCACGTCATTGCGAGGACGAATGAAGTGAGGACGCGGCAATCCAAAAAGTAAATTATAAAAAGAGGGACGAAATAACCCCTCACCCGAATTTCTAAAACTCGTAAACTCGTTTTGAAATTCAACCCTCTCCCTCAAGGGGCGAGGGGTATAAAGGGAGAATATGAAAACACAAACAAAACCTTTAGACATAGACTTATCATTCAAGAAAAACAATGTTGATGAATTGTTTTTTAATTTGAGCGAAAATCCCGATGGATTTAAAAACAAGGATTTCCGATACACGCTTAGTCTTATTTATCAAATTGTGGAAGATGAGTTTCAAGATGTTTTCCTCAGCCCTAATTCACCGGTAAGAAACACCGATTTTTATCTGATAAACAATAAAAACAATCTATCGTTTTTTGTCACCCCGACAAATAATTTTGAATTTTATTTAAAGTCAAAAGGCTCTTTATTTAAATTTCACTCCGATAATTTAGAGGGGAAACAAGGATTTATTTTGCCGCTTGATTTGGTTTTGGACTATTTCGGCGGATTTGCAGAAATAATTGATTTTTCAGCAGTTTCGGAAACTTTTGTTTACCTTAACAAACTGACTCAATTTGTTTTGAAACTCGCTGAAAAAATGTATTTTATTCCTACCGTAAAGTTAAACGGAAATTTTTTCAAAATAATCTATGAGCCGATAATTTCAAACAGTCAGCTTGCAAGAATAATAAACCGACTTGAAGAAAATATGCCTGAAACTCTTTTTATAAAAGGCGAAAAACCAAAAAATTTCGTTTCTGAATTTGTCAGAAATTATCTGAATTATATAGTCTATAAATTCCTTTCAATAAAGGCTTACAAGTTCAAAAATGTCAAATCGGGACACTATTTAATTAAGGATTTGGAGCAGAAAACTTCGCTCAAAAACGTTGATATTGCGGAGAACTTCTCGCAGTGGTTTGACGAACTTTATCTTGGCAAATACGATGTAATTCCGTTTTTCAACATTTCAAAACTTGAAGACGAACTTTTTGAACTTAAGGTTCACATCAAAAACCGAAAAACTAATGAAAGTGTATTGATAGACGATCTTTATACAAAAGAAGAAGTTTTTGGTGCAAATTCATCAGATATTGCCAAAATTGTCGAAAAACAGCTTAATTATGCCATAAAATACATGCCTGAGCTTGAAAATCTTTTTGAAGACGAAGACAATTTATCACTTAAACTCAACCTTGGCGAAGTCTATAAAATGATTACCAAAACAGCTTATTACCTTCAAAAAGCCCAAATTGAAGTCATTTTGCCAAAAGAACTTGTAAATGTCATTGTTCCGCGTGCTTCTATTAACGCCAAAGTCAAAAAAGCAAGAGAAGGCGATCTTTCAGATATTTTCAACAACACAGCACCAAGCAGTATATCACTTGAAGACATTTTGGATTTTTCTTACGAAGTTGCAATCGGAGATGAAAAAGTCTCGCTGAAAGAATTTGAAAAATTAACTTCGCAAAATGAAGGACTTATAAAATACAAAGACAAATATATTCTTGTTGACAAGGATGAAAGCAAAAAGATTTTTGAACAAATCTCCAAAGCAAATCACTCAAAGCTTTCGCGGCTTGAATTAATCCACGCTTCCATGTCAGGTCAGCTTGAAAACTACGATTTTGACTATGACGAAGCCTTTGCAAATATCCTGAAAGATTTTTCAAAACCTCTGGAAGTTTCAATCCCGAAAGACTTAACCGGAGAGCTAAGGCCTTACCAAAAAACAGGTTTAAAATGGCTTTGGACAAATATTTCAAAAGGGTTCGGCTGCTGCATGGCAGATGATATGGGACTTGGTAAAACAATTCAGGTGATAAGCCTTATTCTTAAACTCAAAGAAGAAAATCAGCTAAAAAGACCTGTTCTGGTTGTTTGCCCAACAACTCTGCTGGGTAACTGGATGAAAGAACTTCAAATGTTTGCCCCGAAATTAAAAGCGGTAATTTATCACGGCAGCGAAAGACAATTAGAACTAAATAATGACATAATATTAACCACATACGCGATTTTGAGAATTGATGCCGAAGAACTTAGAAAACAGGCATGGTCAATGCTTGTGGTGGATGAAGCGCAGAACATCAAAAACCCCGACACGGCGCAGACTCTTGCGGTTAAATCAATTAAATCCGACATTAAAATCGCAATGACGGGTACTCCTGTAGAAAACAGGCTTACAGAGCTTTGGAGTATTTTTGACTTCATAAACAAAGGTTATTTGGGCTCTTTGAGGGATTTTCAAAAGAGTTATGCAATCCCGATTGAACGGTTTAAAGAAAATACCCGCGCATCAAAGCTTAAAATGTCTGTTTCGCCTTTTGTCTTAAGAAGGCTTAAAACCGACAAAAATGTTATCACAGACCTTCCCGAAAAACTTGTGCTGGAAGATTACTGCTATCTTTCTAAGCCGCAGGCGGTGCTTTATGAAAAAACCTTAAAAGAGATGATGGATAAAATAAGCGGCTTCAGCGGAATTAACAGACGCGGAAATATTTTCAAATTAATTACCGCGCTCAAACAGATTTGCAACCACCCCTACCAGTTTCTTAAAGCCGGCGAAATGAGCAAAGAGTTTTCCGGAAAAATGGAAAAATGTATTTCACTTGTCCAAAACATTCTGGAAAACGGAGAAAAAACCCTTATCTTCACCCAATACAAGGAAATGGGCGATATTTTAGAACAGGTTCTGACAGAAGAATGTTCGACAAAACCGCTGTTTTTCCATGGCTCATTGAATGTTGCGCAGCGCGAAAAACTTATTGACGAATTCCAAAATAACCCCGAAACAAAAGTTATGATTTTGTCCTTAAAAGCGGGCGGAACGGGCTTGAACCTTACAAGTGCCACAAACGTAATCCACTATGACCTGTGGTGGAATCCTGCCGTCGAAGATCAGGCAACAGACAGAACTTACCGCATAGGACAGGACAAAAACGTAATGGTGCACAGGCTTGTAACACTGGGCACTTTTGAAGAAAAAATCGACGAAATGCTCAAAAACAAAAAAGAACTTGCAAACCTTGCCGTCTACGAAGGCGAAAAAATCATCACAGAGCTTTCCGATGACGAAATTTACGAAATATTTACACTCTCAGGCGGAAATAATTAAACTACTTTTTGTTCAAAAGCAAGACTTCTGCCCATCTGCGCGGACCGGATTTGAATTTGAAATTCTTTGTCTTTTTATAAATATTTTCATTATATTCAGGGGTTTGATAATTAATCAAATATCTCATAAATTCAGGGCTGTACATCTACCGACTCCTTTTTGGAAAAATTCCAAATCTTCCACACATGTATATAAACAAATATTCTACAAAAAAATTGCCTTTGAAATAAACTTTTTTACATAAATTCATAGATTTTAGTTTTATAAAAAACGTGATATATTATCTTTATGAATATATATTATGAAAAAATCAAGTGCGAAAAAGCCGACTACGAAGAGGCTTACTGGGAAATAATCAAAGACCCCGACGGCAAAACAAGAAACCGTTTGGATGAAAAAGATAAATTCCTTGCCAATGTAAAAAAAGAAGTGAATTTTATTAATGCCCTGCCTCCTTCAAAAATTCTTGATGCGGGCTGCGGGCCGGGATTTTTGCTGAGCGCGATAGACAAAAAACACCAAAAATTCGGGCTTGAAGTTTCAAAATTCGCAGCAGATTACGCAAAACAGTTTGCAACAATCTACAATGCCCCCCTTGAAAAAGCGCAGATTAAGGAAAATTCCTTTGATGTTGTTATCTCACACCACGTAATCGAACATGTTGATAACCCCGAAGTTTTTTTGTCGGAAATTAAAAAAATACTAAAACCCGACGGACATTTAATCCTAGCAACACCTGATTTTAAAAGCATCTGCGCAAAACTCTTTAAACAAAACTACCGCATGCTTTTTGACAAAACCCATACAAATTTATTCAGCTTTAATTCTTTAAAAAAAATGCTTAACGATTACGATTTTGATATACTGGAAGCGGATTTTCCCTACTTTGAAACGGAATACTTTAGTGAAAGCAATATCCTTAAAATGCTAAATTTTAAAAGCGGCGAAATTTCTCCGGCATGCTGGGGCAATTTCATAACTTTTTACTGCAAAAATAAAAAATAATTCCTGCAAATCCACGAACATTAAGTTTTGTTAAGCAAATTATATAACTTTTGATTTTGCAGTTTTTGTTGATATAATTGGATTATTGACATTTCAAATAAAGTTATTAGAAAAAAATTTATATAATTTCTAAATAAACTAGCAAAAAAAAATCTGTTTGCGTTTTAATGCATGTACAAGAGAGATTTGGAAAAACACAATAAAGGATATAAAATTATGAGAGAAATCAAAAATGATGTGATGTTCGGTAACATCCAACAAAAAAAAGAAGTTAAAACCGGCAAACTTAATTCTGTAATACCTCAAGTTGAAGGTAAAGATACAGACGATTTGTCTGTATCATCCGAAGTTTTGGGAAGAGCACAAGTAAACAGCCCTGATGCATTGCAAAAAGACGTTTCTTTTGCCTCAGCACATCCTGAAGCCATTGAAAAAGCAGATAAATTCTTTGACATGACATATAAAACGCTTTGTGAAAGCGGTGACACCGATGCTTACGCAAAAGCAAGCTTACTGACTAAAGCTTATGTTGATGAATTTCAAAGATAAATTTTTACAATAAAAATGGGGTGGGATTTTTTCAAAATCCCACCCCATTTTTATTATTTATGATTAACTAATCTGAGCTTTTTCCTGCTCGGTTACGCCTTTAATCGTAAGGTTAACTCTGCCTTTGTCATCTATTTTAATAACTTTGACGACAACGACATCACCAACGTTAAGGTGCGGTTCAATAGCATCTATTCTTTCGTTGCAGACCTGAGAAATGTGTACCATTCCGTCTTTTCCGCCACCGAGTTCAACAAATGCGCCAATCGGGATTATTCTTACGACTTTACCTTTTAATACCATACCTTCTTGCGGCTTGAAGGTAATATTTTTAATCATATTCATTGCAATATCTGCACCTTCCTGATCATTAGAGGTAATCGTAACAACACCGCTGTCTTGAATATCAATTTCAGCACCTGAAGCATCAACGATTGCTCTGATTTGTTTTCCGCCCGGTCCGATTACAGCACCGATATCTTCATTAGCGATTTGCATTGTGAATATTCTCGGTGCAAACGGTGACATTTCACCCGGAGCCTTGATTGCTTCTCTCATTTTACTTAAAATATGCAATCTGCCTTCTTTTGCCTGAGCAAGTGCTTTTCTTAAAGTATCATTTGAAATACCTTTTGCTTTCATATCCATTTGAAGTGCAGTTATTGCCTCATCATTACCTGTAACTTTAAAGTCCATATCGCCTAAAAAGTCTTCGATACCTTGAATATCGGTAAGCACTACAGGATTTTTGCCTTGTTCTGCAATCATACCCATTGCAACCCCGCCAATCATACATTTAACGGGAACACCCGCGTTCATTAACGCCATTGAACTTCCGCAAGTTGATGCCATAGAAGTTGAACCGTTTGATTCAAGTATGTCCGAAGTAACTCTGATAACATATCCGAATTCCTCAGCTGTAGGAAGCGCAGGGATATTAGCCCGTTCTGCCAAGCATCCGTGTCCGACTTCTCTTCTGCCCGGCCCTCTCATAGGTTTAACTTCGCCTACTGAAAATCCGGGGAATATGTATTTGTGCATATATCTTTTTTCTGTTTCAGGATCAACACCGTCAAGTTCTTGCTTCATGCCAGGACCTGCCAATGTAGCAACCGAAAGGGCCTGGGTTTGACCTCTGGTGAAAACTGCCGAGCCGTGAGCTCTTGGAATAACTCCGACTTCGCACCAGATTGGACGGACTTCTTCAGGTTTTCTGCCGTCAGCCCTGACGCCTTCATCGATAATCATTGCACGCATAACCTTTTTCTCTAAAGACTTAAATTCTTCTGATACAAAGTCAATTCCTGTTTCTTCCATCATTTTGTTTATTGCGTGATCTTCGGACAAAGCCTGAATTTTTTCTTTAACAAGTTTTTTAGCTTCATCCAATTTATTTTGTCTATAGGTTCTGTCAAAATTGTGGTAAGCATCATAAACCAAATCGTAAGCTGTCTTTTTGATAATTTCAGCCAACTCTGTTGTATCGTGAGGATTTACAAATTCTTGTCTTACAATACCGCATTCTTTTGCAAAAGCAATTTGAGCCTGACATTGTTTTTTAATTTCAGCTTGTGCAAATTCAACTGCTTCCATAATGTCGTCTTCTGTTACGAATTTGCAGCCTGCTTCAACCATAATTACAGAATCTTCTGTTCCTGAAACAACAATATCTAAATCTGATTTGTCTGCCTGATGGTGGGTAGGATTTGCAATAAGTTTTCCGTCAAGTTTTGACACTCTTACCGCGCCGATAGGCCCTTCAAAAGGGGCTCCTGACAACATAAGCGCAAATGATGCACCCAACATTGCCAATGTATCGGGTTGATTTTCCTGATCATAGCTGAATAATTGAGCCACAATTTGAATATCGTTTCTGTAACCTTTTGGAAACAAAGGCCTGATTGGTCTGTCTATTAATCTTGAAACCAAAATGGCTTTTTCACTCGAACGCCCTTCAGAACGGTTGTATCCGCCCGGGATTCTTCCTATTGAAGACATTCTTTCTTCGTAATCAATCAGCAAAGGAAAAAAGTCTATTCCGACTCTTGGTTCTTTGCTTACTGTTGCGTGGACAAAAAGCATTGTGTCTCCGCATCTTACTGTTACAGAAGCGTTAGCTGTTTGAGCATACTTTCCTGTTTCAATTTCTACAATTTTTCCGCCGATTTCGACTTGTGTTTTTTTCACATTAAGTAATTTTTCTTTCGTTTCTACCATTTTCTTCATCTTTCCGAAGCACTCTTGTGCTTTCATTTCTAAGTTATACACTTATTTACTACAATAAGATTATACTTCAAACATAACAAAAGTAGAAACATTGCTTCATTTTTTTAAACAAATTAAAAATAAAAATATAAATTTCAAAACAAAAGGCTTAAATCTTTAATGCACCAATGTTATTTAATTCTAATTCTTTCTGCATAGCAAGAGCTGTTTTTCGTGCCCAACAGATATTGGTTTTTACGACTTTAGCAGGGCTACCGGCAATCACAGTATATTCTTCAGTAAAAGTTTTTGTAACCACAGAACCTACTCCGACAACCGTGTTATCGGGCAGGTTAGCATTTTTGGTAAACTTAACGGAATTGCCCACCCAACAGTGGTTTCCAATAGTAACAGGGGCTTTTAACGCATTTAGTATTTCTTTTGTATCTCTATCAAAAAGAACATGCCCGTCTGTAGCCCACAAATCTATATTTGAT
>DAOQAU010000038.1:0-15888 GCA_035354275.1 Candidatus Gastranaerophilaceae bacterium | reverse complement strand
TTTCTCCGATTTCTTTTAAGGTCATGTTCTCGTGGTAGTAAAGTACCATAATCATACGCTCGCGCTCCGGAAGTTTTTTTAGGGCTCTTTCAAGCTCTTTTTTAACATCTTTTTCTTCCATTTCTTCGTGCGGGGTAAGTCTATGGGTATCTTGGATTGTATCAATGATTTCAAGGCTTTCTTCCGATGAGCCCTTTTTGTCGTATATTGAAGTAATCGTGGTATCTTCGGCTAAAATCTGGTCTATTTTTTCTTTTTCAAGCCCTAAAACTTCGCCGATTTCAGCAGAGGTAGGCATTCTGCCGAGCTTTTGTCTTAACTGTTCTTGGGTTTCTTTTACTTCTTTGATTTTTCTTCTGGCACTTCTTGGCAAAAAATCCTGTGAACGGATTTTGTCGATAATGTTTCCTCTAATTCTCATAAGCGCGTAAGTTTCAAATCTCGCGCCTTTGTCGGGAGAAAATTTTTCTATTGCATCGATTAGCCCTTCAACACCGTAGCTTGAAATGTCCTCAACGGAAAATGTGGGCGGCAATGAGACTTTTACCCGCCCTACAACGTATCTTGTAAGGTAAATATATTGAACGATAAGTGTATCTCGTAATTTTTTATCGTTTTTGTCGGCTAAATATTGAGACCATAAACTTTCGAGCTCTTCATCGGAGAGCCTTTTAATTTTGCTATAAGAATTGTATTCAGATTCTTGATACATCAATAATCCTGATTTACCTACGAGATACCTATAATAATTGTAGTAAATCTGGATAATCTGACATCATGTATATAGACGACTTTGTTAATGTGAAACAAGAAAAGAAAAAAGGGAGCGACTTTGCAAAGCAAAGTCGCTCCCTTTTTTCTTTAAACATTTACTATTTCCTATTTACTTCTTTCAAGTTTTGCAAGTCTTTCTTCAAGCTGTTTATTCTTAGCTTCAAGCTCTTTTATTTTTTTGGAATTAATTTGGTCAACTTTGATTAACGCTTCGATTTTATCTTCAATTTTTTCTACTGTGCAAACAAATTTTTTAAAATCTTTGATAATTCCCTGAAAAATATTGTCAAGTTCTTTTATGGCATTGACCATTGAGTAGAACATGTCTTCTTGTCTGATAGCAAGGAATCCTTTTTTGTCCTTTGTAACCGCATCAGGAAAAACTTTTTGCAAATCCTGTGCCATAACTCCGACCATAGGTGTTTTTTGTTTATCATCTTTAAAGGTAAAATTAAAAATTTCTAATTTTTTAATTTCATTTAACCCACCTTTAAATTCACCTTTTATGTTTTTAAGTCTTTTGTCTGATGTTGGAATAACCCCCCTGCAATTAACAAACCCTGATATGTAAGCATCTCCACCCGCATGTAAATCCCCGGGGGTATCAACAACATAAGTATTATCCGCCCCAAGCTTAATAGTATTACTCATATTTACCTCAACGCCCGGTCCTATGGCGACACTATTGGTTGCACCTCCACTTACTTGCGCTCCATAACCTATGGCAACACTATTGGTTGATGACGAACTTATTTTAACTCCAGAACCTATGGCAATAGAAGCTGTAGCACTGGAGCCTATTCCTGAGACACTACCTATTATTATTGCCTTATCGGCAATGTTTATAGAACTATCCGTTCCTATTAATATTGCTGAATTTGATTTTTCAACAGTAGAATTATAACCCAGACCTATTGCAGCTGTTCCTCCGACATTTGACACTCCGCCGATTGCTATAGAACCCTCACTTTGAGACATGCAGGCACTGCCGGGGTTTGACAGTTCTTTCAGTCCGCCTATTGCTATAGCATTTTTTTTGGTGGCTTGAGCGGCAGGCCCTATTGCTATTGCATATTCGTCATTGGCGCTTGTTTGATTGGCTTTATCCAAAGAGCCTATCGCTATGCTGCTGACGCCTCCAGCCATAGAAAATGCGCCAATAGAAATACTTTGAGAGTTACCCGCTGTAGCGCTGGAGCCCAATGCGACAGCATAGTCTGAATATGCGCCTGAGTTTTTTCCGACGGATACACTTTCTTTGCCATTTGAATTTGCTTGAAATCCTATGACTGTGCTGGAGTTTGCGCCTGCATCAGCATGTGCCGTTGAACCTATGGCGACAGATTCATTTTCCACTGTCCAGGCGTCTTGTCCTATAGCAACCGAATCACTGTTTATTTTTGTTTCGCCTATGGAAATTGCATTTGTTAATTTATTAAAACTTGGGCTGCTTCCTATCACTATATTATGGTTCTGGTCTAAAACCATCGTCCCTGTTCTTGTTCCGTTTTCTTTGAAAACAATATGAGCGGCTCCTTTTAATGGCATATTTATTGCAAGCTTAGGATTATCTGTATCATATATGGGGTCAAATTTTGTTGCACCTATTAAAACCCCTTGAGTAGCCCCCATGCCATAATATATGTCGGAATTGTTTTGAGAGTATTTCCATGGGCTTGAACGGTCTGCCTTTGTGCGGGTAGTTATCACCGGCAAAAATGCCGCCATAACTATGCTCAAAACCAAAAGTACAACCATCATCTCTGCAAGAGTAAATGCATTTTTAATTTTTGTATTAAAATTCATAGCTATTCTCCACATTGTAAATTAATATAATTATAACTTTATTTTCTCACGAATGCAATAATGTTAAGCCGTTTATATAGTTGATTTGTTTTTGCTCAAGCTCTGTGCTATAAAAATATTATGAGGAAGTTTTTTTTAATCTTGTTGAGTATTTTTGTTTCAAGCCTGAGCGCTTTCGCGCTTAGCGAAGTTTCTCTGCAAAATGTGCAAAAACAGCAAATTCAAGTTGAAAAGGCACCGAAGATTATAAAAGGCTCATTGGTGATTTCTGATGAGCAGATGCTTGATGAACTCATAAAGCTTCAAAAACAAAAAGATATGGAAGATATAGAAAATCTCTGGAAGGCAACGGTTGCAAATAATAAGGTAATTGAATTTGCCCTTAAAAAGCTTTCCACGCCCGAAAGCCAGCGAAGAATTCACTCGTCATTAATGGCAAAAACCTTGTCCGCCATAATAAGCGGAGGCTCTTTTGCACCTTCTTTTATGGGTGCTGATCCTTTTATCCAAACAGGTTCATTTGCTGCAGGAAGAATTGCCCAAACACTTTTGAACAAAAAGAACATCCCTCAGGAAATTCCTCTCACCGACACCGAATTAATCGAACTTGCGGGACTTGTCGAAAATCTTCAGGATAAAATTATTGACGCTTATTACAATTATAAAAGCTGTCTTAACCAGGTTAAAGATTCGCGTGCAAGGCTTATTTTATACAACAAAAATTATTCAAAAGCACTTGATAAAGGTGACATTTTAGACATTGCGATTTCTTCTTCGCTTTATGACAATATGATGCTGGAAGAATTTTATTATATGCAAAATGCCAAGAAGTACCACCTTGAACTGCAAAGGCTTGCGGGCAAAAAAGCTGTTGCTAAGCTGAATTTGTATCAATACAATTTTAACGCCGCCCTTTTTAAAGACAAAGGGGGTAAAGTGTGAAAAATTTACTATTTACTATTTATTCTCGCGTCGTTGCGAGGACTTTAGTCCGAAGCAATCCAAAATACCCCTCACCCATTTTTCTAATGCTCGTTTCTCGCATTGAAAATTTTTCCCTCTCCCTCAAGGGGCGAGGGGAAGAGATAAAAGCCCAAAAAGTTTTTCAGTCATTCAACTATTTACATCTATTTACTATTTACTATTTACTATTTACTTTTATATTCTTAAATTCGCCTTGTTTTGCCATGGATTACGCCGATCTGAATTCCATAAAAGAACCGGCATACAGAGTCGGGACTTCAGATGATGTTGAACAAAAATCTAAAACGGTTGTTTCTGTTGATTCTGAATCGGTTAAAGAATTAGAAAGTACTATAAATATAGAAAAGCTTACTTATGCCGATTTGAGCCTGAAAAAGATTTCGGCACAAATCAGTCAGGATTTGGCTTTGGAATCTGATGTGATGATGGGTGATTTATCAATGCTCTGGCAGGGTGCTGCCACAAGAAGCGATATTATAAAATTTGCAATTTACAAGCTTTCAAACCCTGATGCCGATAAACCGGATGAAAAATCTGTTAAAAAAGTTTTGCAGACAGTTGCAAGCATGTCAACGCTTTTGGGTGCAGGAATGGGTAATCCTGTTTTATCAAGCGGCTCTTTTATCGGCGGAAATGTTCTTGGGATTATGTCGCAGGATGACAAGGCGATTAATTACAAATACACAAAAGTAAACGATGCGGATATGATAATTCTTGTGCGCAAAGTCGATGAACTTCAGCAACAAGTTGTTGACAAGTATTATGATTATATGACTTCTCGCCAAATGTATGACATGAGCGTAAAAATGGTTAAACAGCGTCATAAGAATTATCAGCTTTCTCAAAATTCTTCCAAAGAAGTAATTTTGATAACAGATGCTTATTACCGCGATGCTCTTGATATGCAGATGAAAGCACGCTCCGAATTCTATTCAAAACGCGCTTCTTTAGAACAATTGGTCGGAAACGAAGTTTTTAAAAAATTTGAAGCTGATGTCAGCTTAAGAGAAAAAGAGATTAAATAATTTATATAAAATAAAAGGCGAGATGTTAAGAGGGGCGGTGTTTTTTTAAAAAAACACCGCCCCTCTTTGATTTTAAACAAAATTAAGCGTTCATAATTTGTTTTATATAATCCCAAAGACTCATTTTTACAAGAGTTTTGACTTTGAAATTGATTTCTTCGCCTTCAAAAAGATCATCGTTAAAGAAGTCTCTAACAGGCTCATCATCGTAAGTTGTTATCAAAAGAAGGTCAAATTCTGTTTCCAAAAGATCATAAGGACCTAATTTAGGGTAACCGTAGAAATCTCCTTCCGTGTCATCCTGAAATTTGATGTCGGCAATTCCGATTATGTTCAGCCTTGAAAAATCGTAATTTCTCAACAGGTCGCTTGCCATAAAGCCTGCGCCGTAGAGAACGACTTTTTTGTCTTTAAATTGTTTTGCTATTTTGTCGATGGCTTTTTGGGCGTTTTTCTTTTCTAAATATTCTTTAAAATCGGTTCTCATAATTTCTCTCCTTTTTTTATTTCATTGAGTAATTCTTTTGCTTCCTCGAATTCGGGAAATATTTTAAGTATTTTTTTAAGTTGTTTTTGGGCTGATTTTGTATCGGACAATTCTATCAGGCACTTTGCACTATTAAAAAGAACGTTTGTATTTGAGGGATTTTCTTTCAAAAGTTTTTCAAAAATGTTATTTGCTTGTTCAAACTCACCAAGTTCAAAGTATGTAAGAGCCAAAAGGTTTTCCGTTTCTGAATTTCGGTTCTTTTCATACGATTTTATCAAAAACCATTTTGCTTTGTCAAAGTTTTTCATCAAATAGTAGACTTTGCCCGTAACAAAAAGTATAAAAGCATCTTCGGGAAATTTTTTCAAAGCTGATTCAGAGCATTCAAGCGCGTTTTCAAGTTCGTTAAGGGCGATAAAATTAACTGCGCTGAAAGTTTTCACATCGGCAGAATCGGGAGCTTTATCTTTTGCTTTTTGATAAAATTCTTTTGCTTTTTGAAAATCGTTTGTGGCATGAAGAAAATTTGCGTATTCAAAAAGTATCAGAGGATTTTCTTCATCTAGTTTAAGTGCTTTTTCAAACTCGTCTTTGGCATAGTCAAAAAGTCTTTTTGTTAAGAATATTATACCCAAATCTTTGTGTGCAAGAGAAAATTCCGGATTTAAAGAAAGGACTTTTTTCAAAATAGTTTCTGCAGTGCTAATATCACCTGTTTTTGTACATAAAAGGGCGTATTCATAATAAACATCAACGGAAACAGTTCCTTGTGCGATAATTTTTCTGTAAATTTCTTTTGCTTTAAGCGGCTGGTTTATTTTTAAATAAAGCCCTGCAAGTTTTTGCGTCATGGTTGTAGATTTGGGGTTTAAAAGTATTAATTGGTCTAAAATGCCTATGGCATAAGTGTATTCGCCAATCATTTCATAACAGCATGCCAGATTATATTGAAAATTTTGTTTTTCCGGGTGGTGAGTGACTAGTATTTTATAATGTTTTATTGCTTTTTCATACTGTTCTGATTTATATTCGGCAAAAGCAAGTGACATAATATAGTTTTCAATGGGTTCAACATTGTAGGCTTTTTCATAAAACTCGCATGCTTCTTTCAATTTTCCTTGAATTTGCAAAATTGAGCCTATATTGTAGTAAGTTATAGAACTTTTAGGGTCAAGTTTGCTTGCTTTAATAAAAAAATCGTAAGATTTTTGGTAATCACCTGTCGTCAGATATGCTGTTCCGAGATTATTGTGAACTTGGGCATGCTCAGGGTTAAGTTCCAGAGCATGTTCAAGATAGGGAATACTTTCTGACATTTGTCTTTTGGCCAGAAGTGCTGTTCCTATCATGTAATAAAATATATAGTCTTCTTGCGTTATCAAAAGTGCCTTTTGTGACAATTCAATGGCTTTGTCTTCTTCTTTTGTCCTTAAGTAAATCACGCTAAGGTTTTTATAAGCATCCAAAAAGTTTTCTCTGAGTTTTATGACTTCAAGGTAGGCGTTTTTTGCTTGGGCAAATTCTTGCAAATTATCATAGCAGTTTGCAAGATAAAACCAGCTTGAGGCGTCATCGTTTTTGTATTTAACGGCGGTTTCAAAATTACTTTTTGCCTCACCGAATAACCCCAAATTAATGTTACAAAGCCCTAGCATCTTTAAGATTTCGGCATTTTGACCGTCTTGTTTGAGCAGGTTTTGCAGATGATTTTTTGCCTGTTCAAACTCTTTTTCTCCGATTAAATCGTTTATGTTATCCAAATTAACCATTTCCATAGGAAAATTATATTATAAACAGGGTTAAATAGTAAATAGTAAATGGTAAATGGTAAATAGAAGTGAATAGGTAAATAAGTGAATAAGTGCAATTATAATAAATTTAACTTTTTAACTTTTCAACTATTCGACTATTCGACTATTCGACTTTTCAACTTTCTTTACTTTCTTCTTGCATTAAACCTTGCTTGTGATACAATAATAGCATAGCAGGGGGTAGAGATTTTGAGTCAACAAAACATGTTTCAGGAAGGGAAGATTGTTCCCGTTAATATAAGAGAGGAAATGAAGCGTTCTTACATAGATTATGCAATGAGCGTAATTGTGGGTCGTGCGCTTCCCGATGTCAGAGACGGCTTAAAGCCCGTTCACAGAAGGATCTTGTTCGCGATGAACGAACTGGGGATGACGCCTGACAAGCCTTACAAAAAGTCAGCGCGTATCGTAGGAGAAGTTCTGGGTAAATATCACCCTCACGGTGATACTGCGGTTTATGATTCTATGGTGCGGATGGCGCAGGATTTTGCGACCAGATATCAAACAATAGACGGGCATGGAAATTTCGGCTCTGTTGACGGTGATTCTGCTGCTGCAATGCGTTATACCGAAGCCAGAATGCATAAAATTACAACTTCTATGCTTGCCGATATTGACTGTGAAACAGTTGATTTTACACCCAACTTTGACGGCTCGCTTGAAGAACCAAGTGTTTTGCCTGTAAGGCTTCCTATGCTTTTATTAAACGGAGTTTCGGGAATTGCCGTTGGTATGGCAACAAATATTCCGCCCCATAACCTTTGCGAGGTTGTTGACGGAACCATTGCTTTAATTGACAATCCTGATATTTCTATTGAAGAATTAAATACATATATTAAAGGGCCTGATTTCCCTACGGCGGCAACTATTATAGGATTAAACGACATTAAACAAGCTTATGCTACAGGTCGTGGCTCAATAAAGATGTCTGCGGTTGCAGGATTTGAAGAGTTACCGGGAGGTGGCGGAAGACAGAGCAGAACGGCAATTGTAGTTACCGAACTTCCTTATCAGGTCAACAAGGCAATGCTTATTGAAAAAATCGCAGAGCTTGTTAAAGATCAAAAATTACAAGGAATTTCTGACTTAAGGGATGAATCAGACAGAGATGGCATGCGCGTGGTTATTGAACTTAAGCGTGATGCAAAACCTGATGTGGTAAGAAATAATTTATTCAAACAAACACAACTTGCAACTTCTTTCGGAGTTAATATGCTTGCACTTGTCGGCAAGCAGCCCCGCTTAATGAATTTATACGAAGTTTTGAGCGAATTTGTCGAGCACAGGGTTGAAGTTATTACAAGAAGAACTATTTTCTTCCTCAAAAAAGCAAAAATGAGAGCACACATTTTGTCAGGACTTTTGATTGCACTGGGCTCACTTGATGAAGTTATAGAATTAATTAAAAAATCAAAAACAACCGATGATGCCCGATTGGGCTTAATGTCAAGATTCGGACTGGACACTGATCAGGCAAATGCAATCCTTGAAATGCAGCTAAGACGTTTGACAGGACTTGAACAGGATAAAATTAAAGCCGAATACGACGAACTTCTCAAAAAAATTAAAGAATATGAAGCAATCTTAGCCGACAGGCAAAAAGTCCTTAATATTATTAAAGAAGAATTGCTTGAAGACAAAGAAAAATACGGCGATGATAGAAAAACTCAAATTTTGCCCGAGCAAGGCGAAATGAGTATTGAAGATTTGACACCTAATACTGCAATGGCTGTATTTATAACTCATCAAGGGTACTTGAAGCGGATTTCTCTTGACACATTTGAGCGTCAAAACCGCGCAACAAGAGGTAAATCAGGAATTAAAACAAAAGAAGACGACGACATTCAGCACTTCTTTACCGCAATGATGCACGATAAAGTTCTTTTCTTCAGTTCTAAAGGAACGGTTTACAGCCTGAATGTTTATGATTTCCCCGAAGGACAAAGACAGGCAAAAGGTTTGCCTATAGTAAATGTTCTTCCTATAGAACAGGATGAAAAGATTACAGCGGTTGTTCCCGTAAGTGCTTTTTCAAAAGATTTGAATCTTATTATGCTCACAAAAGGCGGTTACATAAAAAGAATCGGACTTGATAATTTTGCAAACATCCGCAGAAACGGAATCATAGCAATCGGACTTGAAGAAGGCGACGGTCTGAATTGGGTTAAACTTGCAAATTCAAAAGACGAAATCATAATCGGTACAAGTTGCGGTATGGCAATAAGATTCGGGGTTTCCGACCTCAGACCGCTTGGCAGAAGCGCAAGAGGCGTAAATTCAATGAAACTTCGCACAGGCGACAGTATTATCGGCTGTGATATCGTGCCGAGAGACTATGATGCTGACTTGCTTGTGGTAACTTCAGACGGCTTTGGAAAACGCTCTAAACTCTCTGAATTCAGAGCCCAAAACAGAGGCGGAATAGGGCTTATTGCAACCAAATTCAAGTCTTCGGCTTCAAGGCTTGTAGCACTTACTATCGTTGAAGAAAAAGATGAAATAATGCTTGTAACCGCAAACGGTATTGTCACAAGGATTAAAGCAGGCGATATCTCTAGACAGGGAAGACCTGCAACAGGCGTTAAGGCTCAAAATTTGACAGGAAATGATTTAGTTATGTCTGTCAATAAAATAGTTGACCCTGATGACGATGATGAGCTGGAAGCTAAAATTGCAGCAGGCATGGAAAGAGCACTTCAGCAGCAACAGCTTCAGCCTCAACAAGAACCTCAAGCTCAGGAAGAAATTATTGAAAATACCCTGTTTGATATCGAGGATTTAAATTCTGAAGTTGATGAACATGATGAAGAATAAGATATATTGTGGGCATACCTGCCCACAGATTTTTTTGGATTGCTTCGTCGCATAAATGCTCCTCGCAACGACAAGAAAGTTTAAAAGAACTTTTCAACTTATCGACTATTCGACTTTTCAACTCGGTTTATTTTGCAATAGCACCCATGTTATAGCAAATTCCCGCTTTTTTCATTCTTTCGAATGCTTTTTTGAGTGTTTGGATATCTTTTGTAAGTGCTATTCTAAAATAACCTTCGCCCCATTCTCCGTAGCCTGTGCCCGGCGGTACTACAACCCCTGCTTTTTCAAGCATTAGTGTCACAAATTCTTCTGAGGTATAGCCTTTTGGAACTTTCAGCCACAGGTAAAAAGTTGCTTTTGAAGGTTTTATGTCCCAGCCAAGTTCTTTTAATCCTTTCTCCATAATATCTTTTCGTTCCTTATACATTTTATTCAAGTTATCAATTTGGGATTTTGGAGCTTCGTAAGCTTTTGTAGCAGCTTGTTGAATTGCTTTAAATACACCGCTGTCTATGTTATTTTTGATTGTGCCAAGAGCTTTGATTGCTTCAGAGTTTCCTGCGACAAATCCGACTCTCCAGCCTGTCATGTTGTATGATTTTGAATGGGAGAAAAATTCTATTGCGATATCTTTTGCACCTTCGATTTGTAAAACTGAAGGTGCTACATATCCATCATAAGTCATTTCGCTGTATGCCATATCAGAGCAGAGCAAAATATTGTATTTTTTGCAAAAATCTACTGCTTTTTTGTAAAATTCTAAATCACAAATTGCACCTGTAGGGTTGTTCGGGTAATTTAAGAACATTAATTTTGATTTTTTTGCAATTTCTTCAGGGATTTTGTCAAAATCGGGGAGGAAGTTATTTTCTTCTAAAAGCGGCATAGAATAAGGGGTTCCGCCTGCTAAAATTGTTGCGTTTTTATAAACGGGATAACCGGGGTCAGGGATAAGAGTATAGTCGCCTTCATCCACAAACGCAAAGAAAACATGTGCTATAGCTTCTTTTGAACCTATGTTTGCAAGCATTTCTTTATCCGCGTCAAGTTCAATATTGAAGCGTTCTTTCATCCATTTTACAGAAGCTTGCCTGAATTCTTTTGTTCCGTTATATGGTGGATAATCGTGGTTTGCGGGATTATCGATTGCCTTGTGCATAGCTTCTACTACAGTTGGAATTGTGGGGGTGTCGGGATCACCGATTCCCAAACTTATTATGTCAATGCCTTTGGCTTTTGCTTCGGCAATTTTCTTGTCGATTTGGGCAAAAAGGTAAGGCGGAATTTTATCCAAACGTGCCGATTGTTTCATGTTTAACCTCTTTCTTTATGTTGAACACCTCCAATAAAACACTTCCTGCTCCACAAGGAGGGTCACTTGAAATAATATCAAAATATGTTATAATAAAAACAAAGGGAAGTTGCCTTAAGCGATTAAGACACTTAAGACAACTGCTTCACCCCTTAAATTGACGCCAAAATCAATTTAATTAAAAGCTCTAGAATCGCTAGGGCTTTTTTAATTAATTTGGTATTCAATGTATCACCTCCTTTCTCACACGTTTTCTTCACTAAACGGTTGTTGTGAGGGAGGTCGGGGCTTACCCTTTATTCTTCTTTCAATGTTCTTTTGTTTTATTGTATCAAAAAAAGGAACAATATTAAATATTGTAAATAAAAATAAGAATATTGAGAATGCGGAATTATTCCAAAAAATAACCCACGTCATGCTGAACTTGTTTGACTTCTTTTTCCAAAATCTTTGATTTTGTGAAAAATGTCCTTACGGTATACATGGATTGTACACATTTTAATTTCAGTTTTCAATAGTATCAACATTTTGCCAGCATTCTAAGTTGGATAGATCCTGAAATAAATTCAGGATGACAATATTTTTGAATTGCCTCACTTTGAAGGGTTTGCAATGACATAACCATTGTAGCAAAAAAATATTAATTTTCCTCCAAAAAATATAATTATATGATAAAATTAACCTATGAGTATTTTTTCTGATGACGACGAAAAATTGGGGGGTAAGTGTCCTGAACGTTGTGAGGACACAATACCGAATGTAACCGAATTTGACAGAAGTTTTGAAAACAACATCCGCCCCAAAACTTTTGAAACTTATATCGGGCAAAGCTCTTTAAAAGAAACCTTAAAAATTTCGATTGAAGCTGCAAAAAAACGCGAGCTTCCGCTTGATCACCTTTTGTTTTACGGGCCTCCCGGACTTGGAAAAACCACTCTTGCAGGGGTTATCGCAAATGAAATGGGCGTGGATATAAAAATAACTTCCGCACCCGCACTTGAGCGGCCGCGAGATATAATAGGGATTTTGATGTCCTTGCAAGGCGGAGAAATTCTTTTTATAGACGAAATTCATCGATTAAACAGGGTAGCAGAAGAAATTTTGTACCCTGCAATGGAAGACTTTTTCCTTGATATGAACACCGGAAAAGGTCAAAGCGTAAAGACTTTGAGAATTCCCGTTCCCAAATTCACGCTGATAGGTGCAACAACAAAGGCAGGTGCTTTATCAGGTCCTTTAAGAGACAGGTTTGGCATGGTCTATAGACTGGAATTTTATTCTCCCGAAGAATTAACGCAAGTGGCAAAAAGAACAGCACAGATTTTGGATATTCCCATAACTGATGAGGGCGCAAAAGCTATTGCCAAAAGGTCAAGAGGAACTCCAAGAATAGCGAACAGGCTTGTAAAAAGGGTCGGAGACTATGCGCTTGTGAAACACGACGGTGAAATAACCGAAAAAATAGCAAACGAGTCTCTCGACAGTTTAAAAATAGACGATTTTGGCTTAGACAGTACTGACAGGTGCTTGTTAAAACTTATTATAGAAAAATTTGACGGCGGACCGGTTGGAATTGAAACCATTTCTGCGGCACTGGGCGAAGACGTCAGAACCATCGAAGATGTTTGTGAGCCTTTTCTTTTGCAGGCGGGTTTTTTGCAGCGAACTCCGCGCGGAAGAAAAGTTTCACCCGAAGCCTTGCGCTATTTGGGCTATAAATCAAAAAGTATGCAACAAAATTTATTTGAAAACGAGTAATGCAATATGAAAAAGTTTTTTTTGATTTTATTTTTAATTTTAGGATTTGCCTTACCCGCTTTTTGCACTCAGGGCGAAGAAATTTTGAAATCTCAAGTAGGTAAAGTGCTTTCCGTTGAAAATCTGATTGAAAATATTTTGCCACAAAGCGGCGGAATAAAACAAATTAAACAGAGCGTTGAAGTTGAAGTTTTAACTGGCGAAAAAAAAGGCGATAAAATAATTGTTGATAATATGCTTATGGGGAATCCAGCTTACGACATAAATTTAAAAAATGGCGACAGGGTGATTTTGCATGCAGAAAAGGCGCAAGGCGGGATAAACTTTTTTATTGCCGATAAACAAAGGGTTAATACACTTTATTTCCTATCGGGGCTTTTTTGTCTTTTAGTTTTGATTGTGGGCAAAAAACGAGGGCTTTTCAGCCTTTTGTCTATATTTTTTACGCTGGGACTTGTATTTTGGGCATTAACACCTCTTATACTGTCTGGCATGAATCCCATATTGGCAACTGTTTTGGTGTGTATAATTTCAACTATAGGTACAATGTACCTTGTCGGGGGGCTTAATTACAAAAGTACATCTGCGATTTTAGGAACGGGACTAAGTCTTGTTTTTGCAGGGTTAATGTCTTTAATTGTCATCAAAACCGCAAGTTTGACAGGATTTTCGTCAGAGGAAAGCTTGTTTTTGTTTACCGCACATCCGAATTTGAATTTTACCGGAGTACTTGCCTCAGCTATGATTATCGGTGCTTTGGGCGCACTTATGGATATAGGAATGTCTATCGCAAGTACGGTTAACGAACTTTTTGAAAATAATCGAACGATGAGTGTAAGAGATTTGTTTGATTCCGGCATGAATGTCGGCAGAGATATAATAGGCACAATGGCAAACACCTTGATTTTAGTGTATCTTGGCGGCTCGCTTTCTTTGGTTCTACTGTCAAATAATATTGATTTGCAGAAGTTTTTTAATCTTAATCAGGTAGCAACGGAAATCTCGGCAGCTTTAATTGGAAGTATAGCACTTGTTTTATGTGTGCCCGCAACTGCCTTAATCGCCAGTTTTTTAGTCAGAAAAACTAAACAAAAAGAGGTGGCACAAAACAGTTTTGATGATATAATTTAGTAAATAGTAAATAGTAAAAAATCCTATTTATCATTTATTTAGAACAAAATAATTAATAATTTTAACAAAGGACGTTAAGCCATGATAGAAATGCGAGTAATGGGCATTGCCCTTGATACAAGAACAGGTTCACCAATTGTGGTTTTGCATGACAAAGACAACCGTAAAGCCCTTCCTATATGGATAGGCTCGGCTGAAGCAAGTGCCATTATAAGAAAAATAGAAAATCTGGCGGTTTCGCGCCCGATGACCCACGATTTAATCATAAGCATTATTGAAAAAACAGGTTATAAACTCAACAGAATTGAGATTAACGATGTTGAAAAAGAAACTTATTATGCCACCTTGTTTTTGATAAACGACAAAGAAGAAGTAATTGAAATAGATTCAAGACCGTCTGATGCCATCGCCGTTGCTATAAGGGTGGACGCGCCGATTTTTGTAACTTCGAATGTTTTGTTGAGCGGCTCTGTTTCAACCGATTCGGGCAAAGATGAGGAAGAATCCAAAGAGTTCAAAAGTTTTATTCAGAGCGTAAAACCTTCAGATTTTGCAAAACTCCTAAAAGATAACCCCGAATCAGATCAGTAAGGGGTAAATGCATTTCTTTTTAGATTTTATAGTTGTTTAAAGTAATCAACAGCTTTGTCTGCTCTGACAAATTTTATATCAGGAAATTTTGCAGCTAAATCGTCTATTATATTGTAGTAGGCATCATTGACTATTACGTGTTTTATCCCGTCTTTCACTAAACCTTTACCTTTATCTGCCACTACAATAAAAGAACCGGATCTGTAAGCATGACCGCCTGCAGTTCCCAAGCCCGCACCAAGATGAGGGTCACAAGACAAAGGGGCTGTAAAAAAGTTTCTGCTTTTGTCAATTCCATTGGTAAGAAGATTATTTAATTGTCTTAATTGATTTGTAACACTTATTTTGTCCATTCCGTGAGCATCAAACCTTGAGCCTATATTATTAGGCAATCCGTTAAGATACAAAAAAGCATCTTCATTTACGCTAATAGGTACTTTTTTTGTGGGAAAAGCTTTATTGTACAATTTTGTAAATTCTTCATCATCAAACCCTTTTTGTATTTTTTGAAAAGCGCCTTTTAAATATTTTTCCATTGCTCTTGAAAAAGTTTTAAAATCCCCACCAACAGAGTCTAAAAATTTCGCAACTTTTGACAGTGGCTTGCCGTTGAGTTCAGACAAAAACTTTATGCCGTCCGAGGTTATCAAGTGGTCAGGTAAAGCTTCCAGTAGATGTGGGTTTGAAATATTGAACTTCAAATTAGGCGGAATTTTGGAAATTCCGTCTAAGCCCAAAGGAAAACTTTTTTCTACGGCTTTGAATATTGTTTGACCAACTTTTGAAATATTTACCATTTGACTTTAACCGTTAAATAACCTACTAATATATAAAAACAATTTAAAACAAAAAATTGTCTTCATATAAGTTTTGATATAGAAAAAAAATTATTTATTAAATCAGTAAAACATTTTTTTCAAAGTCGGTTTTGAAGGTTTTTGGAAGTTGTGCCGAATTAAAAATGCTTTCCGTTGCAAGTTTTTGTCGGGCAGGTTTTTGAAGGTTAAAGCCGCAAAGTCCGACTTTTGTACTGTCGTCGTTAAAAAAGTTTTTCAAAATTTTCAGCATTTATTTTCCCTTTATTAAGACCACTGCACAAGTGTAGAATTCTTGGTGGCTCGCGTTTAACGGCATTCAGGCAAAATGCAATTTTGCCTTGGAATGCCTCAGCTCGCCATCCGCAATTTGTTTTTTCTCACTTTTGCAGTGGTCGACCTTACAAAAGTGAGAATGGCAAAATCGGCACGAGGAGTGCCGTTTAGCCATTCGACACTAGCCGTCTTAAGACTTTGCACAAGGTTATTTTTGTAAAAAATAGACTTGTGCATTAGTCTTTTATTTGTTGTATAATGTGTTTAAGGATAAAAATTAAAAAGTAAAGGGGGAACT
>DAOQAU010000037.1:10656-16226 GCA_035354275.1 Candidatus Gastranaerophilaceae bacterium | reverse complement strand
TTGAGTTTTGGATTATAAAAGAGGGTTCGGAAATTTGTATGCCGAATTCATTTGATTTATTAAGCAAATCAGCAACTTCAGCAGTTTTAAGAAGTGCTTTTGTAGGAATACAGCCTCTGTTAAGACATGTTCCTCCGATTTCGCCCTGCTCGATTAAGACGACCGACGCACCAAGCTGCGAAGCCCTGATTGCAGTAAAATAGCCTGCAGGACCACCTCCCAGAATGCATATATCTGATTTAATATCACTAATTTCGGTCATAAATTTATCCTCAACTTTTGTAAAATTAGGATATATTTGGAGCATAGGGGGGTCGAACCCCTGACCTCAACGCTGCCAGCGTTGCGCGCTACCAACTGCGCCAATGCCCCATAGAATAAATATAACACAAAAAGAAATTGAGCGGGAGGAGACTGTCTTGGTCGCTCGCGTTAAACGGGTCTGCGGTTTTTGCTTTCACGGGCTTTGCCCGTTGCCGCAAAAGACCTTCGCCCTCTGCTCGCTCCCGCTCGAACTCCGACAAAACTTCGTTTTGTGAGGAATTCTCGTCTCTATCTCGCTTTATAAAAATAAAGCTAACAAAAGTTATCTTTATTTTTATGGTGGGCGGGAGGAGACTCGAACTCCTATACCTTGCGGCACTAGTTCCTAAGACTAGCGTGTCTACCATTTCACCACTCGCCCATTAAAACTATTATATATGAAAAAAATCCTCCGTCAAAGGACTATTTAAACTCACCATTATCAGGGCCTCTCAGGGAAAGGTACATTTAGTACCTTTCCCTTCGGCAGAGTGCTCATACGCCACCTTCGGTGTCTTTGAGCATCCCTGATAAGGGTGAAATCCTATTTGAGACTAGTTATTTTCAAAATTAAGCGGCTCAGACTTAAAAGTCTGAGCCGCTTAATTTGGGCCATCCTGGACTCGAACCAGGGACCTCACCCTTATCAGGGGTGCGCTCTAGCCACCTGAGCTAATAGCCCCCATTTTAATTATTATATTTTCAACCATTTATTAACTCAGGTGGCGCGTCCCTCTCGAAACTTCTCCTTGAAAAAAGATACTTAATCTTTTTTCTTCGGGCATTCTGCCTTCGGGCTTACCTGAGCTAATAGCCCTTATTATATTTTTTGTATTCTGTTTTCAATTCTTGTTCTATCGGGCTGACCCTTATCAGGCCTCTCTCAAAACGATACTTAATCGTTTTGTTCGGCAGAGTGCTCTAGCCACCTGAGCTAATAGCCATTTTACCAGTGAGAAGTGAGAAGTTTTTGAGTCTTATTAATTATATTCCGTTGCGAAGCAACAATTTGAACTTATTCACTTATTAACCTATTCACTTATTCACCTTAGTAAACTATTCACCTGTTCAGCCAAAATGAATTTATTCATTTTTCAATATTTCGGTCAATTTCTAGACTATCATAGACATTTCTCAAAATCAAGAGGTTTTATCCGTAAGTTTATAGTATAATCATCAGTACAGGAGGCACTATGAAAGCACTTAAATCAATGCGTTTGCATATAGGAATTTTCGGTAAAAGAAACGTCGGCAAATCAAGTATTCTAAACGCACTTGTCGAACAAGACATTTCAATAGTTTCTGAAACCGCAGGAACTACAACAGACCCTGTCGAAAAATCTATGGAACTTTTGCCGCTCGGCCCTGTGCTCTTTGTTGACACCGCAGGCATAGACGATGAAGGCGCACTGGGCAAACAACGCGTCGAAAAAACAAAAAAAGTTATCGACAGAATTGATTTGGCGATTATTATCTGCGATTCAAGAGGATTTGATGAATTTGAAGAAAAACTGGTTGAAGAATTTAATATTAGAAAAACCCCTTTCATTGTTGTCATAAACAAAATTGACGAAAATAAACTTATCGACTTATCGACTTTTCAACTTTTCAACCCTATAAAAACTTCAGCACTCACCAAAGAAGGTTTAAACGAATTAAAACAAAGTATAATCAAAAACGTGCCGGAAAATTTCTTTGCACAATCAAGTATTATTTCCGACTTAATCCCGCCCGGTGAAGTTGCCGTATTGGTTGTCCCGATTGACAAAGAAGCACCCGCGGGAAGACTCATTTTGCCACAGGTTCAGACCATAAGAGATTTGCTGGACAACGATTCTATCGCAATCGTAACAAAAGAACGAGAATTAAAAAAAACTTTGGACAATCTCAAGACTCCTCCTGCTATTGTAGTAACCGATTCGCAAGCATTTTTAAAAGTTTCTGCCGATGTTCCAAAAAGTATTCCCTTGACTTCATTTTCGATACTTTTTGCCCGATTCAAAGGCGAATTAAACGAATTTGTCAAAGGCACAATGGCTATTGAAAAACTCAAATCAGGCGACAAAATTCTAATCTGCGAATCCTGCACCCACCACGCTATTGGCGATGATATCGGCAGGGTAAAAATCCCTCGCTGGCTTACTCAATATACCGGTAAAAAACTAACATTTGAGCACTACGCAGGACATGATTTCCCTGAAAACATTAAAGATTACGCCCTAATAATCCACTGCGGCGCATGCATGACAAACCGGAGGGAAATCCTTTCAAGAATCTTCAAAGCAAAACAAGCCGACATACCTATTACAAATTACGGATTGACAATCGCCTACTCTTTGGGCATATTTGAAAGAGCGCTTGGACCCTTCAAAAGCGCAAAACTTATTTACGACGAATTAAAGGAATAAAATGCGCGAAGAACACGACTTACTTGGAAAACTTGAAATATCCGAATGTGATTACAGCGGAATCCACACAAAACGTGCCGAAGAAAATTTTGCAGTCTCAGGCTATAAAATAGATGAAGACTTCATAAAAGCCTACGGAATTGTAAAACTTGCCTGCATAAAAACCGCTTTTGCAATAGAAAAAACCGACTCCGCAAAAGAAAAAGCAATCTTTCAAGCCTGTGAAGAAATGGCTGACGGAAAATTAAACCAGTACATAAAAGTCGATGCCTTTCAAGGCGGTGCAGGAACTTCCCTGAACATGAACGTAAATGAAGTAATCGCAAACAGAGCACTTGAAATAATGGGCGAAAAAAAGGGAAATTATGAAATCATCTCACCGCTTAACGACATTAACAAATTCCAGTCAACAAACGACACGTTCCCTACCGCGCTTAAAATTGCAGCAATATATAAAATAAGAACGCTTGAAGAAGCAGTAATAAGCCTTCAAGAAGCCCTGCAGAAAAAAGAGGCCGATTTTTACGGGCTCGTAAAAATCGGCCGCACCGAACTGCACGAGGCAGTCTTAACGACACTCGGAAAAGAATTTTCGGCATACGCTGAAGCTATTTCGCGCGACAGGTGGCGAATTTATAAATGTGAAGAAAGGCTCAGAGTAGTTAACCTCGGAGGAACCGCCATAGGCACAGGCGTCGGGGCTCCTAAAAAATATATTTTTGAAGTTGTTGAAACCCTGCGCGACTTAACTTCACTAGGGCTTGCAAGAGCGGAAAATCTTGTCGAAAACACACAAAATGCCGACGTTTTCAGCGAAGTATCAGGTATTTTAAAAGCACACGCATCAAATTTAATTAAAATTGTAAGTGATTTAAAACTTCTGGAAGCTTTTGATGAAATCTATCTTCCTGCTGTACAAGCCGGCTCATCCATAATGCCTGGCAAAGTCAATCCGGTTATCCCCGAAATGGTTTCTCAAATCGGTTTAAAAGTAATAGGTAATGACGTCATAATTTCTCACGCAAGTGCTTTGGGGCAGCTTGAATTAAACCAAAATATGCCGCTTATTGCTTTTACCCTGCTTGAAAGCTTAAATATGCTCATTAATACCAACAAAATTTTTACAAAAAAATGTATAAATTCGATAACTGCAAACGAAGAAGGCTTAAAGCTAAAAGTAAATTCAAGTACGGCTATTTTAACAGCACTTTTGCCAAAACTCGGTTATGACAAGCTTTCTGAGGTTTCAGAAAAAATAAAGGAAACAAATCTAGGAGTTAAAGAATACATTTTGAAAGAAAATTTAATGAGCGAAGAAGATTTTGATTATCTGATTTCTGCCGAAAATATTCTTGCAATCAACGAGATTTAATCCGTTAATACGATAACAAAAGCCCTTCTTACTGCTAATATATAAAAATGTACGAATATGACATTGAGCATGAAGATAAAGAATTAAAAAAAGTCGGGCTGGAATTAATGTTTTTGACCCCTGAAAAATATGCTTCAGAAAAGGGGATTACAGCTGTCGAACTTTCAAAACTCGTTCAACTGCCGGTTGAAACAGTAAAGAAAAAACTTTGTATCTTAAGGGAAAAAGAAATTGTTCTATCCAAAGGAATAAACCCAAAATACTGGCTTTTTAACGAGTATAATTTTCAACGAATGGATGAAGACGATGATGTTTTTCAACTTTTATGCAGTTTTGATGATGTAGATTTTGACAGATTTTTTCAATATTAAATTAATGCCTGCTTTATAGCTTCAGTCATACTCGATTCGTCGGCAAGATTTTTGCCTGCAATATCAAAAGCGGTTCCATGAGATGGAGAAGTTCTTATAACATCAAGCCCTATTGTCATATTCACCGTTTTTTCAAATGCCAATGCTTTAATGGGGATTAACCCCTGATCATGATAATTTGCAATATAACAATCGTAAGGATTTTTTTTGCGGTTCAAGTAAGCCTTTGCGGCTTTGACAAAAAGCGTATCAGCAGGAAGCGGTTCTGTAATGTCAACCCCTTGCTTTCTTAAAGCTTTAACCGCTGGCAAAAGAATCTCTATTTCTTCGCGCCCCAAAATTCCGCCCTCGCCGGCATGTGGATTAAAAGCACAAAGCCCAAATTTTGGGGCGCGAATTTTTAATTTTGATTTAAAAAATTCATCTAAAATTTTTATTTTTTTAATAAAATCTTTTTTATCGATGCTAACTTCCCTAAGCGGCAAGTGTCTTGTCAAAAGCAAAACACGAAAATCCTCTGCGACAAAAAGCATCTGTGCAGATTGCCCTTTTTGTGCCAAAAACTTTTGCAGCACTTCTGTCTGACCGCTAAATTTGTGCCCCGCTAGATGCATTGTTTCTTTTGAAACAGGAGCGGTGACAATAGCATCAATTTGTTTATTTTTTACCATTTGGCAGGCTTTTTTTAAAGCCCTGAAGGCAAAATCGCCGCTTTGTGCGGTAGGTTTTCCGGCTAAAAGATTTTTCATGTCAAAATCTATTTCAATAACAGGATATTTTTTCTTCAACTTCCCATAAAAATTTAAAATTTTTGAATTTGAAATCAAAACAACATTTTCAATTGGCAAATCAAGTTTATTGAGTGCTTTTATGGTAATTTCAGCCCCAATACCGTTTGCATCACCTGTTGTAATAGCTATTTTTTTTTGTTTATTCATGTTGTTCAAAATAATTTACGATATCAATAAGAGTATTAGAATTGCCCAAATTGCCGGATTTTGTTACTATCCACTGGGCTTTATGGTCAATGGAAAGAGCAATCGAAGGTGCAACTTCATCCACTAGCTGAAGCTGGAGTGAGTCTATAGCTCGACAGCACTTATAAGAAGTTTCACC
>DAOQAU010000037.1:0-10556 GCA_035354275.1 Candidatus Gastranaerophilaceae bacterium | reverse complement strand
GAAATTATAAGCTTTGGAAGCTCCGGAATGGTTTTTGTAATATGTTGATTTTTAAGCTCAGGAAGCCAAACATTTCCCAAAACTTGAGCACAAGCGGCAGAGCCGGCAGGCAAAATATTATAATCGGATTTATTTATTGAAAGTACAATTTGCTCAATATCTGTTATGGAAACAGCATCTGCCACTATAAGCTTTTTACCTTGTTTTATCAATTCATTAAGTTTAATAAGGATAGGACCTGCGCCTTTCATAATAGTTGAAAGCTCAATTAAGCCGACCAAATCTTTTTTTTCAACAGGCAACTGACTTTTTAAAAGCGTCGGGATATGAGATTCAAAAATGGGAGAATGAACATCTCTTGCGACTTCCGTTCTTTCAACAGGAATTCCTTTTAAAAGATGGTAGCCGCCTACTGTTGTTCTGCCTTCTGCAGGAAACGCAGGAACAATAATTGCCGCATCCCATTCCAAGACATCAAGCATAGCAAGGGTTTCTGCCGCAATATTTCCGCGGATTGTAGAATCAACTTTTTTATAGAAAAATTCTAAGTTTAATTTTTCAATACAGGCTTTTGTAACTTCTTTTACTTTTTCATAAGCGACATCTACCGGCAAATTTCTTGTTTCAGTGGCAATTGCCCAAACTTGTGTATTTTTTATATTCTGCAAAAAAGCTTCATAATCAAGCACAATCTGAGTATTTGCGCCCCTTAAATGAAACTGTAACGCAGTATCATTTGCGCCTGTAAGATCGTCTGCAATAATTCCTATTAAATTAGAAATAATCATAAATTAATTTTCGTCTCGTTTTGAACCTAATAACCTTACATTATTTGCAATAATGTTAAACCGTTCCTTTTGAGCTCCTGAAGCGTCAGTCCATTTGTTTGCAGCAATTCTGCCGTCTATTGCAACCAAGCGGCCTTTTTTAACATATTCACCCGCAAATTCAGCTTGTTTATCCCACACATCGATATTAAACCAGTCGGTAACTTCTGATTTGGTTTTATTATCCCATCGGTTTACCGCTAAAGAAAAAGTGGTTTTAACTTTTCCTGATTCAAAATATTTAATTTCAGGATCTTGCCCTGCTCTGCCGACAATTACTGCTGTATTCATATAATATCCCCTTTTTTAATTATTCCTGAATTTTACAATAAACCCGAATAATTTGCCATAAAAAATAATTAATTATGTATAGTAATGTTAATTTTTTTTTAAAATTTTTAAAAAAAATAGCATATTTTTTTATCTTCGATTTTTAAAATACTATCATAAATTGGGTTAAAACATGGTAAATACAGAACAAACTAAAAATCTTAAGAGAATCTTTTTTGAATTTTTCGGAATGAGGGAAAACTGGAAGTGGAAACGAAACATTCTCGGATTACTTATGGTTCACGCACCTGAATACCCTACTTACTTAATCCCTGCCTATACCCAGGCAAAAGCGACAGGTAACGCTAAAGAATTAAAAAAAGGAGAAGGATTACGTGGTTTCTTAACAGGCATGCTTGAAGGTCTTGCTGTCGGGGCATTAGTTTCAGGAGAAAAACTTAAAATAAAAGAAATGATTCCTTTTATTGTACTTGGAGCAGGACTTCAATTTTTTTCCAGCCAATTTTTTCCTTGGGCAGCGGAAAAAGTCGGAAAACACATCTATTTAAAAAATCGAAAAAAATCCATTTCAAAACAAATTACTAATATTTCAAATAATAAAATTAAACCTGTTTTTCAAAACTTTAAAGGACAAAATATATACCCGAAAAATTCAATAAAAATATGATTTAACTAACGGCTTCGGGTATTTTTTCTGCTTCGTTTCCTGTAACAACAAGATTTTCAAATCCCGTTTCATCGCAAATTTGTTTTGCCCATTGTTTTATAATTTCTTCCTCGCTTTGTTTATGTGAAATTGGCGGACAAACTTTTACTCTTACGGTCTGCGCAAAAGGTTTTTTCTTATACCCTTCAAATCCTCCTATTGAAACAGGAATAATATCGGCTTCAAAGTTTTTTGCAATAGTAGCAAATCCTTTATAAACATTTTCAATCCGCTTAAAATCTTTTATCCCGCCTTCGGGAAAAATAACAAGCGGCCAACCTGTCTTAAAAACATCTTTAATGGTTTTAAATGTTGCCAGTTCAGGTTTTTCACGATTGACAGAAAATGCCCCAAGCCTTTTGACCCACCATTCAAGATTATGTCCTTTTTCAAAAAGTTCTCTTTTTGCCATATAAACCATTGGTCTCAAAATTGTGCACGATACAAAAAGCGGATCAAACATTGAAATGTGATTTGGTGCAAAAATATATCTGCCGCTTTTGGGTATATTCTGCCTGCCTTCAGGCTTAAAGTTATAATAAATTTTAAAATACGGATAAGAAATCGAAATAGCAAAAAACTGAAAAAATGCTCTTAAAAAATGGTACTCGTGAGCATATCTTCTTGCATAGTTCTTTTCTTCTTTCTTTTTCATTCTTAACCTCCGAGTATTTTAAAATTTAAACTTCTTCCGGCACATAAGTAAAGCCGGTTAATTCCTCAATTGCTTTAATCCATTTGTTGAACATGTCATCTGTATCATCGCTAAGCTCAATAATAGGACCTATTCTAACGATAATTTTTCCCGTAAAAGGGATTTTTGTAGGCTTATCTGTGCCTGTAATCCCGATAGGCAAAATATTACAGCCGGTTGCTTTAGCAAGCCCGACAAATCCCTTTGTAACCTTGCGAATTTCATTCCCTTTCTCTCTTGTTCCTTGCGGAAAAAGCCCCAATACCCATTTTTTTGTATTCCGAATGGATTTAGCAGTCTTAATCGTTGAAAGCCCTACCTTTTCTCGATCAACTGCAAAAGTCCCGAGCCAATCAAGCATCACTTTTAAAAACGGATGATAAAAAAGCTCTTTTTTCCCCATATAAGCAACAGGATGCGGAAGCACATGGCACACCAGCGGAGGATCAAGCGTTGAAAGGTGGTTTCCCACAACAATGTAGTCATTTGTCTTTGGAATGTTTTCCTGACCATAGACTTCAAGTCTGTAAATAAACCTATAACTCAAACCATACCAAAACTTGGTGACAAGCCACTGCCAAATACGCCTCCAACAGTTGTAATTTTCAACTGTTCTTGTCATATATTTTTTAACAGCTTCGTCTTTATCTGCTTTTTCTCTCACAACAAATCCTCTTTCCTAAATCAATTATATACAAAAGAAAGAAATTTTTCCATATCAAACTGCGCAAAATTTTTAATTTTTCTGCATCTTCTATATAAATCTAGCAGCGTGTAATCATTTTCAGTTTGCCATATTTATCATAATCTTGTATTTCGGGTATTCTTTTTGAATTAAAATCAAAAAACATCACCGAACAGCCGCCGTCTTCTTTAGAGTAAATTGTTTTCATACTCTCCGCATTTGTCCTGGCATAAGCAAAAGCACAACTATAATCTTTAATAATATCTACAGGCTTATTTTCAATTTCTTCATCCCTGTCTTCAATAACAGGATATTTAAAAATTTCTTTAAAAACCAATTTGGAGTTAGCAGCGTCAAAATTATAAATGACACAAGGACTGCCGCCGTCTAAAATTACCAAATGCCTATATGCGTTAACAGAAGCCTTGTCCTCTAAATCGCTCAAATAATCTTTGCCTTCAACTTTCCCGTTATCATTGAGCCTTTCAAGCAGTTGTTCTGCATTAACAATTTCAAGCAATTGACTCTTATTATCAGTTTCAAGCCTTTCACCTTTAAAGTGGATATGAGAAGAATTTTTTACAAATAAATCCTTGCTTAAAGAAGCGCAAACTTGCGGGCTTTTTTTAGCTTGTACATTGTTTGTCTGATAAAAAGAATTGTTAAACGCATTAAATAATATTTTCATTATCTTAACTCCTAAAAAATGACCTATATACTATTAATTTTTAAAGTTGAATTGTATTTATGACTATTTTTCCTGTTTCATCATATTCAAGTATTTCAACGGCTTTTCCGTCTTTATATTTAGTTATGGCATCCAAAGTTCCGTCTTTTCTGTAAGATGCACCTGAAAGAGATTTGTGAGATTTGGAATCAATCATCAAAGTATCGTACGAATCAGTTCCTTCATAAGGATTGCCTCTGTAAAAAGTCTTCATTTCACGCACGGCTTCACGTTCTGCTTTAAAAATAGCTTCACCTACTGACGTTGGAATCGAATTTGAAATATTTTTATTATCGTAGAAATATTTTGTACTAACCTGTAAAGTCCCGTGTCCTTCATTTTCATACATATAAACAGTATCAACCTTGGCCCCGTCAAGCAAAACTATATGCCTTTGAGGATAAACATAAAATAGAGGGTGCTCAACCAAATAATCTTTACCATCTACTTTTTTATTTTTAATCAACTTAAGATATTCAAGATCAAAAACTTTATAAGCACCGTTGGCGTGTCGGTCCGCACTTACAGGTAAATTACCAAAAACGACGGCTTTGCGAGGTGAATTGCACCCCATATTTGAGTTTAATTTAAAATTATTTACCGGGTTAACCGAATATATTTTCATTACAATGTCCTTGCTTTAATAACAATAGAATAAAACGCATAATAAATTCTTTTGCTATTTTGTTAAAAAAATGTTACATATAAAAAGCACTTAACGGTGCTATGAAGGATTTTAAAAACGTATTCTTTATGCTATACTTAGACAAAAAACACGAAGTGAGTCTTAAAAAGGAGTTTTAAATGGAAAAAATGCTGCAAAAATATTCTTGTGAGCTTGAAAAAAAACTATTTGAAAATGTTTTTGAAAAAACACCCGACAGCATCAAAAACCTTAATTTGATTGACCTAAGCAATAAGGATGAATTTGAATTTGTCCTTAAAAAAGAGCATCTGCAGCCTTACGACAAACACGACAACCCTGAAGGACTCAACCTTTGGGACTGGTTTGAAAACTATGAAAAAGAAGCTCAAGTTTCAACAGCAGGAATAAGAGGACCTCAAAACATTTTGTTTCCGCAGGACACAAGGTTCCCAATTAACCTTATAGGAATAACTCTTGCGACATTGGCAAAAGCACTTGTGGCTAAAGAAAAATATCCTAACAAACGACTCGTAAAACTTGCAGGCAGAGAAGTAAGATATAACTCTGAATTTTATTTGGAAGCTATTACAAGAATTCAAGCTGCTCAAGGAATTAAAACTCTGGTTTCAGAAAATAAGCAAACAATTCCTATCTGGCTTGCATCATTTTTGATTTTAAAACTCGGGCTTTTAGGGGGTGAATACATAACCTCAAGTCACGGAATTTCTGTTAAAAATGCGACAAAAGACCTAAATTTTCAAGGCAGCCAATATTTGCCCGAAGAATCCGCAGAATTTGTAGCAAAAATAAAGGAAATTTTTAAACAAACAGAAAAAGAAGGCACTTATAGTATTAAATTTTCAAAAGCAGACGATAAATTAATCGACGAAAAAGCTATGAAAGAAATGAATGACGGAGTTGATTTATATGTTGAATACCTTCAGACGGGTGTTGCAAGAAAGTTCAATATGGAGCTTATTCAAAACTTAAAAAATAAAATAGTGATTGAAAATGTTGGAGGAAGTGCCTATCGTACTTTAAGCAGGGTTTTAGATAAACTTGAAATATCAGAAAAATTTGACTGGCTTAACACGCAAGAAGATCCTTTTTTTCATTCGATAGGGAAATCAGATATCGACAACAAAGGCAACAAAGGATTTTACGATTATTCGGTTGATGCAACAGTTGTTGCAAAAAACAAAGAAGGAAAAAACTTTTTTCCCGTAATTGAAAGTTTAGACTACGACAGCAAATTAAAAAAATATCCTGTAAATACCGTTATTTTGATAACAGACCCCGATCATGACAGGCTGACTATTGTTCAAATTGAAAATTCTGATAAAATTGATATTCTTAAGACAGCGGGCATTGATTACGTAAGGCTTTCTAAAGATAGAGTATTAGCTGTTTATACTGCTAATCAGGCTTTTTTAATGTTAATGGATTTTCGTTTAAAAAAACTTAAAGCAATGGGTGTTTTTCAAAATTACCCGAGATTTATAATTAAGACCACCGCGTCTTCTCTTTCCTGGGATGAATGGGCTTCAAATAACGGCATAAGTGTAATAAATGTACCCGTAGGATTTAAAGAAATTGCCAATATAATGAAAAAAGTCGAACTTCAGATTAAAAACGCCCCTGACAAAGAGGTTATTATATCAGATGTTTTTGCAAATAAAATAAATTTAGGGATAGAACCCCGACTGCTTTTTGCAGGCGAAGAATCCGGCGGAATGATTGTCGGCCCGGGCAAACTAATAGAATCCGCGACCGGCTACGAAGCTGTTGCAATGAGAGAAAAAAGTGCTACAGAAGCCATTATAATAGCTTCTGCCCTGACTTCCCAGCTTGAAAAAGAAAATAAAACTCTTTCCCAACATCTTCTCGATGTTTTTGAAACAAATAAAATTACGGGTAAATATGACACAAGAGCAGATATTTCTTACTACAACGAGTCAGAACCCGACATTAAAAAATTAAAAGAAGCAAAAAAAGAAGGCGAGAAAAAACGTACAAATAACGACCTTTTTTTTCTGACTCTTGCAATCGGTATTGCCTGTAAAGAAATAACTTTTGAACAAGCAAAAGAAATTTTGGCAGATGCTTTCTGTCAACTTGATTTTTCGAATTTAACCAAAATAAAATTTGCAGGTGACGGGACTTATATGGAATTTGAAGACAAATTCATAGAAATAAGACCGTCGGGAACAGATGCAAAAACAAAGGCTTATGCCGCAGGTTTAGACAAAAAAGAACTCGAAATGTACACACAGATTTTAGGGAATTATTCGGGCGACAGAACAAAGATGTACAAAGAGCTTATTCCGGAAGATTTTTATCAAAACTCAAAAGATGAAGCAATGAAATTTTACTTGCATTTTGTAAACAAAGACCTAAATAACGGGGGTTTCACTATACCTGAATATAAAGAATTTTAAAACCTATAGATCGCTGTGGTGAAACTGTTTTAAGCCTTGTGCGTAATCTTTTACGACATGTCCGGTGCCGTAGAGTTTGTATTTATAAATCGTAAGCCCTTCTAAGCCCACAGGACCGCGGGCGTGGGTTTTGTTGGTGGAAATACCCACCTCTGCCCCGAAACCGTATCTGAAACCGTCTGCAAAGCGCGTTGAAACATTGTGATAAACTCCCGCCGAATCAACTTCATTCAAAAATTTTTCAACGCTTTCAAAATTTTCGCTTATGATACAGTCCGTGTGCCCTGAACCGTATTTGTTAATATGTTCAATCGCTTCTGTTACATCCGAAACAAATTTATAGGCAAGGGTTTTGTCGCCGTATTCAAAAGCCCAACTTTCAGGGTTATCAATAAGCTTGATTTCAACATTTTTTAAAGCTTCAAGCAGTTCATCAGAATATTTAAAATCATTATTAATTAAAAGTGTTTCGACGGAATTACAGGCACTGGGATATTGGGTTTTGGCATCAATTACAATGTTTTTTGCCATTTCAAAATCGGCACTTTCATCGACGAAAATGTGGCAAATTCCGTCAGCATGACCGAGCACGGGAATTTTTGTGTTTTCTTGAACAAATTTTACAAGTGAATTTCCGCCACGCGGAATAATTAAATCAATATAACCTTCCATTTCAAGCATTTGGGCAACATCTTCTCTTGAATAAACCTGATTTATAACATTTTTGGGGAAATCTTTTATGCAGTCCAAAGCATCTGTTATGACTTCAAAGATGGCTTTGTTAGTTTTTATTGCTTCTTTTCCGCCTTTTAAGATAACGGCGTTTGAAGACTTTATCGCAAGTGCGCTAATTTGAACTATGACATCGGGTCTTGCCTCAAAAATTACCCCTAAAACCCCGATAGGACAAGAAATTTTATACAGAGTAAGTCCTTCATCAAGGGACCTTGCAAGCAGGCATTTGTTAATCGGATTATCTAATTTGATAACATCTCTGACTCCTGCAATCATATCCCGCATTTTGTTTTCATCAAGTTTAAGGCGGTCAAAAACCGCTTGCGAAATCTCGCCGCTTTCAACAAGTTTTTGAGCTTCCTGCAAATCTTTTTGATTAGCGTCAAAAATTTGTTTTTGGTGCAAGTCAAGCGAGTTTGCAATCATCTCAAGGGCGTAATTTCTTGCTTCAATGGGCAAATTTACAAGCTTTAAGGATGCTTCTTTAGTCTTTTTAACTATATTTTCCATAATTACTCCAAAACAGTTATATTGTCGCGTGTTATAACAGCATCGTAATTTTTGTAGCCCAAAATTTTTGAAATGTCATCCGAGTGTGCGCCTATAAGTTTTTTGCAGTCATCTGAATTGTAATTAACCATTCCGCGTGCGATTTCTTTTTCGTTTTCGTCCAAAATCGAAACTACTTCGCCCTTTTTAAATTCGTTTCTTATTTCAACAACGCCAATGGGCAAAAGGCTTGATTCTTTTTCAAGAATAGCTTTTTTAGCTCCGTAATTTACTATGATTTTACCCAAAATATTTGTCGCGTAACCAATCCAACGTTTTTTGCCCGAAAGAAGCTCTTGATGAGGCAAAAATATTGTCCCGATTTCATTTTCTGAAAAAATTTGGTTAATAACAGAAGGTGTTTTTCCGTTTGCGACCAAAACAGTTCCGCCTGAGCGCGTAACAAGTCTTGCAGCTTCCAATTTTGTTCTCATCCCGCCCCTGCCGCCTGATGAAGCACCTTCGCCCAAGTTCAAAATCTCGTCGGTAACGTTTTCAACAACAGGAATAATTTTAGCATTGCTATTCGTTTTGGGGTTTGAATCGTAAAGTCCTTCCACGTCAGATAAAATCACCAGCAAATCTGCGTCAAGTTCGCTTGCGACAAGCGCTGAAAGCTTGTCGTTATCGGAAAAACAAACTTGCATGTCATCGTATAATTCATCAAGTTCAATGGTTGATACCGTATCATTTTGGTTGATTATCGGAATAACTTTCAACTCAAGAAGCTTATTTAATGTCATTCTTAAACTCAAATATCTTTTTCTTTGAGAAAAATCGTCTTCTGTAAGAAGAATTTGCGCAACAGCAAGCCCGTATTTGTCAAAACCTGCTTCATAAATTGACATCAAACGTCCCTGTCCTACAGCCGCACATGCCTGCTTAAGCGCAGTCGCATCTGTAGATTCAAGTCCCAATTTGCTTTTACCAAGCCCGACAGCGCCTGACGTTACAAGAATAACTTCTTTCCCTTCTTTTCTTAATTTTGAAACATCTTCAATAAAAGAATAAACCCTTGAAAGAGAAACATCACCCTCATCATTGGTTAGAATATTGGTTCCGAATTTTATAACAACTCTGTTTGTATTAGAAATCAAACTTCTGTCCATAGGAGTGATTATACATAAAATCACACTTTCTTTCAAGCCATTAGAATTTAAACTTAAAGGTTAATAATTTTATAAAAACGTATTAAACTCCGCTATTTTCTATAAATAAGTCATATTCATGATAAGATTTCTTTACCTTCTCCGCTATCCGATCTAATTCATTTTTAAGGGCACTTAAATCGCCAGTGTTATTTTCAATTTGCGCTAAAATTTTTGATTTTTTTTCAATTACTTCTTGTATAGCTTCAGACAATTTTTTATATGCGATTTCAGTTTTTGGCTTATCAGTAGCAAAACCTAACCATTTATAAACTGTGGCAATAGAAAGAATTATATTTGGCGAATATTCATGAAGAGATTCTGCCATATCTATCATTTCTTCATGCGTCCGTTCTAAAATCCTCAATCGTCCACATCTTGCATTACGAAGTGCAATCCCGTATCCCCCTGAAGAAAAACTCGGATTATACAAATTTTTATCATTATCTGTCATCAGTGGAGTAGAAATTTTCGTATTTGATTTTTTTCTTCTATTTACTAAATTATGACTTTGTAAACCTATAAATTGTACTTTCATATATCCTCCTATATTTAGTTTTAGAATGTTTTTAAACTTGTTTTTTAAATTTAGAATCGACTTTTCTTGTAATTCTTGCCTCAGGCGGCCACTCCTGCATAACCCCACTTGAATATCCGCAAACCAAAAGTGCAAGAGGAATTATACGGCTAGCCACTTTACTTATAATTGAGTCCTTGCTTGCCTTGGATAAAGCCAGACAAGTATCATCCAAGTGTCCTGATAAATCAGCAAATTTAACTCCTCTATCATCTCTAATATGATAAATTTCTTCATTTATAAAGTTGGTTGTTTTATTTCCGAAAAACATCGCCGCCGAGAGGGTAATTAATGCAACAATTGCACCGGGTATTTCCGCTTTTGGACCAACTAATTTAAACTTCGTCATAACTTTTTGTTTTAAAAACTTATCATATAGCTCACTGCCTCCACCGACACAAGCAAGAGGTATAAGAATATTTCCGCCCATTTGTATTATGCCTTCCCTGCATTTTGCTTTAAAATTTTCTTTTTTATCAAAAATTGCCCCACCGGTAATGCCTCCTAAAATTGAACATCCCGCCATAATAATT
>DAOQAU010000036.1:0-16484 GCA_035354275.1 Candidatus Gastranaerophilaceae bacterium | reverse complement strand
ATACGTCGCAAGCGACACCCTCCCTTGTAATCCTCGCTTCGCTTCGGAAACAAGAGGATTTGTAAATTCAGCATGACAGCTTGATTTTAACCCCACAATTATACCATGTTATTTTTTTATAATAAAATATAATTGTGGAGGTGAAAATGAAAAAATTTTTTAACGATTATATTCAGACCTTAGAAACATACATTATGTTTAAGATTTCTGAGGAAGTGGCTCGTATTAAGCCTGATTTGATTTCAAAAGGCAGAAGCCCGATAGCATTGTCTTTGGGCGCGCCTGTTGATAATCCTCCTCAATTTGTTATTGACAAATTAAAAGATGCGCTTGATGTTGAAGGAATCCACTCTTATTCAAGCCCAAAAGGCGAAGCTTTTTATCTGGAAGCCGTTGCAAAAAGGATGAAAGAGCGCTTCGGGGTTGATTTAGAGTCTAAAACAGAAGTTTTTTCGCTTATCGGTTCAAAAGAAGGTTTGGCAAATTTTATCAGGGCTTTGATTACGGCCAAAAAAGACGAATTTGAGCGCGATATTATCTTAATTCCCGATCCCGGATACGCATCTTACAAAGAAATGATAAAGGTTTCAGGCGGGGTGGGATATTCAATCCCTCTGACTTATGAGAACAATTACATGCCCGATATGGAAGAAGTTTTGGCGCAGCTTAAAAAAGAGGGTTACGATGAGAAAAAAATTAAAGCGTTGGTGATAAATTACCCTAACAATCCGCTTGGCGCGACAGCTACGCTTGATTATTTTAAAAAATTGGTTGAATTTTGCAAAAAACACAATATTTTGCTTATATCAGATGCGGCTTATACGGATATGTATTTTGACGAAAATGACCGCCCGCACAGTGTTTTAGAACTTGAAGGCGCAAAAGATATTGCGGTTGAATTTTTCAGCTTTTCAAAACCTTATGCGATGACAGGTTGGCGTTTGGGTTGGGTTTGCGGTAATTCCGAGGCGGTTTCGATTTTCGGTAAGCTTAAAACCACGATTGATACAGGGATTTTTAAAGCCTTGCAAAAAGCGGCATCTGAAGTCTTGAACTCAAAAGAGGGTGAAGAATACATTAAAAAAGCAAATGCAGGGTTTAAAAAGAAACAGGATATTTTTATAAAAGGGTTGTCAGAATTAGGTTGGGACATTGACAATATTAACATTCCAAATGCAACTTTTTATCTGTGGCTGCCTATTCCGCCAAGATATAAAACATCAAAAGAATTTACCGACGATTTGATGAGAACCTCCGGCATTATAGCCGTTCCCGGCGACGGCTTTGGGAAATACGGCGAAGGATTTTTTAGAATTTCAATCGTCTGCAGCGATGAAAATATTTATGAAGTCATTGATAGAATGAAAAAAGACGGATTTTATTTTAATAATTAAATATTTCAAATACTAAAAAGCGGCGGGTTTTCGTTTCACGAAAACCCGCCCTGTTTATTAATGATTTTTATGCTCAAACTTGGAAGTTATTCGGTTCTTTTTCAAATTCGCTTTTTGCGTCGCCTAATTTAAAGGCGTTGTAATTTACAAAAATTAACAAAAATTAGGCTTAGTGTAGGGTGTGAGAAAAAATTATTGATGTTAAAATGTTATTGAAGGATTAGGTGAGTATGAGTAGTGTAACGTTTGAGGATGTTGTATCTCAAATTAAGGATAGATTGGATATTTTGGATGTCGTTTCAAAAGACGTTATCTTGAAAAAATCCGGCGGGAATTACTGGGGATTGTGCCCTTTTCATAAAGAAAAAACCCCCTCGTTTTCTGTTAATCCCGCAAAAGGGATTTATAAGTGCTTTGGTTGCGGAGAAGGCGGCGATGCGCTCAGCTACATCATAAAAACTCGCGGAATAAATTTTTCAGAACTTATAAAAGAGCTTGCAAGCGAGTTCGGGCTTGAATTGCCATCGACTTTTTCGGGTGTAAAAAATAAAGACGTTAAAGACCAGATGATTAAGGCGTGCGCAAAAGCGGCAGAATTTTACCAACAAGTACTTTTTGCTTCATCTGAGGGCTCAACCGCACTTTCTTATCTTAACAACAGGGGAATTGACGAAAAAATTATAAAAAGATATTCGCTGGGGCTTGCTTCAAAAGAGCCTAATCACCTTTACGTTTCGCTTAAAGACAAGTTTTCCGACGATGTTTTGGAAAAAGCAGGACTTGTCCTTAAATCTTCAAAAGGGACTTACACGGACAGGTTCAGAAATAGAATTATAATTCCTATTCACGATGAAATGGGCGACATTGTTGCTTTTGGCGCGCGCGCCCTTGAAGAAGGCCAGAACCCCAAATATTTAAATTCTTCTGATTCTTTGATTTATAACAAAAGCAAGATTTTATACGGGCTTTACTTTGCAAAAGAAGCCATAAAGCAGTCTGATAGCGTGATTGTAATGGAAGGCTACTTTGATGTAATCTCCGCGCAGGCAAACGGAATCGAAAATTGCGTTGCATCATGCGGAACGTCACTTACAACAGAGCACATAAAGCTTATTTCAAGATATTCAAAGTCAAGAAAAATTTATCTTTCTTTTGACACAGATTCTGCAGGGCTTAAAGCGGCTCAAAGAGGCGCAGAGATTATTAAAGAAGCGTTTACGGGGCTTGGAAACGTAAAACAGTTTGACGAATCCTATTCCAGCACAAGCAATGAAAAATATGCCTGCGAAATCCGCGTAATTACTCCGCCCGAAGGCAAAGATCCCGATGAATTCATAAGAACAGCCGGAGCAAAAGAATATGCAAAATATCTTGAACACGCTCCGCTTTTGCTCGATTTTCAGCTTAATCAGGTCTTAAAACAGAAAAACGAAGCAAAAACTCCGACCGAAAAATTGAAGTTGGTTAAAGAAATTATTCCGATTTTAGCTGAAATCCAGAATAAAATTATTCTTTCAGAGTATATTAAGATGGTGGCTTCAGCTTTGAATATCGATGAAGAGGCTCTGCAAAAGGAAATTAAGAAAATTGATTTTCAAAAACCATTGTCAAATAATGTTTTGAATCCAATTGTAACAAAATCTTCAAATATCATGGAAAAAGCGCAAAAAAATTTATTGAGCCTTTATTTAATAAATGAAAGTCATTTCACATTTCAACAGATAAACGAAATGATTAGCAATATTAAATTTGATCATGAAAAATTAATAATTGTTAAAACTACAATTGACAAATTAATATGTACCGTAAATAATGTGAAAGCATTAATTGAGCAATTATACATTAATTTTGTTCAAGACGAGGAAATAAAGGCAATTATTACAGATTTAATATGCATATCAGAAACTTTTAATAACCTATCAGAAACAGACTTTAAGGCCGTTATTGATGAAAATATCAATAAAATTCGGCAATGTCAGCGGGAAATTGAAAGAAATGAAATGAGAAATTTGTACAAAAACGTAAATGATGATGATACAGAAGCCCTAAAAGTACAAATTCAACTAAGAGATAAAATTAAAGACACATTTCGGAGATAATAATGAAAAAAAGACAAACAAATACCTCAGTTATTAGCATTATGGAAGAAGATGAAAATTTAGATTTAATTTCAGCCGATGAAGAAAAAGATCACGTGGATGACTTGGTTCCTGATGAAAATACCCCTTACTTACATGTAGAAATAGGTACAGATAACATTGAAGATATAGTTTCATCTGCAAAAATGGGCAATAAAATGGGTTTTGATGATATTTTTGTTATGGAAACAGCAGAAGTCGGAGAAACTTTGACCGATTTTGAAGCACCTAAAGGCATCGCAGTCGATGATCCGGTTAGGCTTTATCTGCGTGAAATCGGACGAATTAAACTTCTTTCAGCCAATGAAGAAATAGAATTGGCAAGAAAAATAATACAGGGCGGCACACCCGGTGCTATCGCAAAAAGAAAACTCGTTCAGGCAAACTTGCGCTTGGTTGTAAGTATCGCCAAAAAATATGTCGGACGAGGAATGCTTTTCCTTGACTTGATTCAAGAAGGTAACCTGGGACTTATCAGAGCTGCCGAAAAATTCGATCATGAAAGAGGATTTAAATTCTCAACTTATGCAACATGGTGGATTAGGCAGGCAATTACCCGCGCTATCGCCGATCAGGCTCGTACAATAAGAATCCCTGTCCACATGGTTGAAACCATTAATAAACTTAAAAAAGTTACAAGAAGACTCGCTCAGGAACTTTCCAGAAAGCCGACCGAAGACGAATTAGCTATTGAAATGAATGTGAGCATACCGAAATTAAGAGAAATCATTAAAATAGCTCAAGAGCCTTTGTCTTTGGAAACGCCTATTGGCAAAGAAGAAGACTCAAGACTGGGTGATTTTATTGAAGATAAGGAAGCAGATGCACCTGTAAAGACCGTTGCATCAGAACTTTTGAGAGAAGATTTAGCAGATGTACTTTGTACACTTTCTCCAAGAGAGCGTGATGTTTTAAGACTAAGATTTGGTATGGATGACGGACGTCAACGCACATTAGAAGAGGTCGGACAGCTTTTTGGCGTTACTCGTGAGCGTATAAGACAAATCGAGGCAAAAGCACTTAGAAAACTTAGACACCCTAATCGCAGTAAGCGTTTAAGAGAATATGTCGATGCTTAGAGCATAAAATATTAAAATAGGCGGTTTTGCATTTGCAAAACCGCCTATTTGTTAGCTTGGTTGAATGGCTGAAAAGCAGAAAGAGGGCAAGTAATTTGTCTTTCTGTGCGATGGCGAAGAATCTAGTTTTACGTCATTGCGAGACATCGATTATCGGCTTTGAAAATTATTGCCCACCGAAGCAATCTAAAAAAGGGTGCGCAGTCGCACACTATCTACTGCTCGCTTGCTTCTTGGATTATTCGGGTACGCATAGTCCTTCATTTCGTTTTTAAAATTGCTTTCGCAATTTTAGCACTCTATCGGACTATTTGCTCTTACGGGCTGGGTTCGCTGTCGCTCACACGGCGCCCTCCCGAAAATCCGTTGTCACTATTGAAATACCTGTGCTAAAGAGTGAACTATCTAAGCAATCCGTGACGCCATTTTCTACGGCTCGTTCCTCGCCTTGAAAAGAAGGCAAAACCGCCTGTGCAATCAAAGATTGCTTCGTTCATTCCGTTATCACTTCATTCACAACGGCGGTATCGTAATGTTGCCCTGCTTGCCTTGCTTAGACTGCGCTCGCAATAAACGGCACCGCTTACAACAAAATCGAAAAGCGTCGTTTCCGATTATTGTTGTTCGCTCTCTACCTCTCAGAAAAAGATACTTAATCTTTTTCTTCGGCAGAGTGTTCGTGCCTCTGCTCGCTTGTGTCACTATTGTGTATCTACGCTAAAGAGTGGAACTATATAAGCAAGTCGTGACGCCATTTTCTACGGCTCGTTCCTCGCCTTGAAAAGAAGGCAAAAAAAACCACTCTAGTGATAGAGTGGGTCGTTTTCTGCATCCTAATGGTCTCTTTTTAGTGTTTATATTTAGGAGTTTATATGTTTAGGGTTAAATGTATTATTTAAAAACTTTGCTATTTAGTGTTTCAGCTACACTTAAATCTATATTTCTATTATGACATATTATTTTTTTTTGTCAACCCTTTATTTATATTTTAATTTTTTTTTAATTAAAATATAAAAACTTTCTTTAAAAACTACTACACAGTACGTATTTGCCGTTTTTACAAAAATTAATATTTTAAATTTTATTGTTAAGTTTTTTATTTTTTTGCCTGAGCGTTAACATATACGTTTTTTTGTACTAAAATTAGTAATACAGATAATCGAAGAGGAATTTAAGTTGAAAAATAAGTATTATTTTATTGCAATTGGCGGAATCGGGATGAGCGGGTTGGCAAAATACCTTGTGGAAGACGGGTTTGAGGTTTTAGGCTCTGACATTAAAGAAAACAGAAATATTATTGAGTTAAGAAAATTAGGGGCAAAAATTTTTATAGGTCATGATGAAAACAATTTACCGCAAGATTGTGTTGTTATTGCAAGCACAGCTATAAAAGAAAATAATCCCGAATTAATAAAAGCAAGAAAACTCGGGCTTGAAGTCTTGCACCGCTCGGACATGCTCAACAGGATTTCAAAAGGACTTGATAAACCCAAAAAGAAATATTTTCTGGGATATTCAGGTACTCACGGAAAAACCACTACAAGCGGCATTTCTGCCTATGTGCTTGAAAAAGCGGGGCTTTCGCCGTCTTTTGTCGTCGGAGGGATTTTGCCCGAATACGGTATAAATTCTCAGGCTGGAAACGGCGATTTTTTTGTCGCCGAACTTGACGAAAGCGACGGGACTATCGTTAAATATCAGCCTGAAATAAGCGTTATAAACAATTTGGAAGTTGATCATGTCGATTTTTACACAGACGGTTTAGAGGGTATTTTAAATACTTTTAAAAAGTATCTGGACACATTGCCTGAAGGTGCTAAAATCATTATAAACAACGATTGTGGCGGTAATTTGAAGTTAATGGAGCAAAATCCGCAAAAGCAATTTATCACTTTCGGTTTAAAAGAAGCTGATTATGTTGCTAAAAATATTGAATATAAAGGCAAAGAAACGTCTTTTGATATTTTTTACAAAGGGCAATTTTTAATCAATTTAAAAATTCAGCTTCGCGGCAGGCACAATGTTTACAATGCTTTGGCGGTTTTGGCTAGTTTTCGTGAAGCTAATTTGGATATCGAAGTGTTGAAAGAGCATTTTTATACTTTTACGGGCATGGGAAGGCGTTTTCAGCTTAAAGCCGAATTTGACGGGATAAGCGTTTATGACGATTACGCTCATCATCCGACTGAAATCAAAGCTACGCTTGATTCCGCACAATCTTTGCATGATAAAAAAATTATAGCTGTTTTTCAGCCGCACAGATACACAAGATTTCAAGGGCTTTGGGATGAATTTTTGGGTGCTTTTAACGGTGTGGATGAAGTTGTAATCACCGACATTTATTCAGCCTCGGAAGAACCTATTGAAGGGGTTAATCCGCAAAAATTCGCTCAGGAACTTTTTCAAAAAACAGGAATTAAATGTACTCATTTGCAAGGAAATATTAACGAAGTTGCACAACAACTGTTAGGAATGTTAAAATCAAATGATGTGGTGATAGGACTTGGAGCAGGAAGCATTACAAGCTTGGGGGCAGAACTTCTCAAAGCAAGAGAAAGTATTTCTAAAGTATGACGGATATTGAAGTTAAGAACAATTTTCAGTTGAAAAATCTTACCTCGTTTAAGATTGGCGGGGCAGCTGAAAAACTGTACTTTCCTAAATTTCAGCAGGAATTTGTTCATCTGCTTAAAAATCTTGTCAATCCTTTGATTTTCGGGAATTGGTCCAATGTTTTGATTTCATCCGATGGAATTAAAGGTGAGGTTATAAGCACCTCCAAGCTTGATAAATTCGAGATTAAAGGCACAAAAATATATGCCGATTGCGGTGTAAAAGGACCTTTGCTTGCTCAAAAAGCCCAAGAAAGCGGGCTTACAGGATTTGAGTTTATGATAGGTTTCCCCGGTTCTTTGGGCGGCAATATTTATATGAACGCATCTGCGCATGCCCAATGTATAAGCGATTTTTTGGTAAGCTGCTGTGTTTTTGACACACAAAAAAAAGAAATTTTGGTACTTGAGAAAAAAGATTTATGCTGCGCTTACAGAAGCTCTGTTTTGCAGAAAAAGCCTTACATTTTGCTTTCTGCGGAATTTGAACTGAAAAAGGCAAAAAAAGAAGAAATTGATGCTTTGGTTGAGCGAAATATGGAATTCAGGAAAAATTTTCAGCCTGCGCTTAATTCACCCAATGCCGGAAGTATTTTTAAAAATCCTGAAAACGATTCAGCAGGAAGGCTTTTGGATAAGGCAGGTGCTAAGGAACTTGAATTCGGCGGAGCTAAAGTTTGGCAAAATCATGCGAATTTTATTGTAAACACAGGAAATGCAACATCAGAAGATGTTTTAGAATTGATGTTGAAGATGTATAATCTGGTTAAGGATAAATATACTATTGAATTGTCGCCCGAGATAAAGTATTTCGGTGAAAAATCAAAAAGAGAGGCACAGATATGCAATATTCTGTACGGTCAAAAACAGATAAAAACTCAAAAATAGCGGTTTTATGCGGGGGGATGTCATCTGAGAGAGAAGTTTCTTTGCGTTCGGGCAAAAACTGCCATGCCGCACTTTTAAGGTTGGGGTTTAAAAACGCTGTTCTTGTTGATGTTGGCGAAGATATAGCCGAAAAATTAAAGGAAGGCAAGTTTGAGATTGCCTATAACGCGCTTCACGGAAAATATGGCGAAGATGGTTGTATTCAGGGGCTTTTAGAGATTTTGAAAATCCCCTACACGGGTTGTGGGGTTATGGCAAGTGCTGTTTGCATGAACAAGGAATATACGAAAAAAATTCTTTCTACCGCTAAAATTCCGCTTATTAAATCTGTTTTTATACAAAAAGGCGAAGATGTTTTAAAAGCTGTAAAATCACTAAAATATCCGCTTATGGTAAAGCCGGTTTCGGAAGGTTCAAGTTTTGGGATGAGTAAGGTTGAAAATGAAACTGAACTTGTAAAAGCGGTTAAAGAGGCACAAAAATACAATCCGGATGTGCTCATAGAAGAATATTTGGTCGGAATTTGCTCGACAGTCGGTGTTTTAGATGACGGTGATAAAACTTTTGCAACAGAAATCCTTGAACTTCGTCCCAAAAACGAGTGGTACGATTATGAAGCAAAATATACAAAAGGTATGACGGATTTTATTTTGCCTGCCGAAATTTCTGCCGATATGACAAAAAAAATTAAAGAGCTTGCGGTTAAGGCGCATAAAGTCACAGGCTGCTCAGGGGTTTCAAGGGTAGATTTTCACATAGTCGGTGATATTCCTTATGTGCTTGAAGTAAATACAAGCCCTGGAATGACCGACACAAGCGATCTTCCTGCGCAAGCGGCTTGCATGGGAATTGAATATGATAATTTGGTGTTGTTAATCTTAAACAGTGCGGGTTTAAATAAGTAATGAATGATTTTCAAGAAGAAGAAAAAGTAAGTCCGGTCAATATCCAAAGACGCTTACAAAAGAACAAAATGGAAAGAAAGGTCCGTCAAACTCAGATGTGGCTCAAGCGTTTCCGTGCTTTTGCAAGGCTGATGACGATAATTTTTCTTTTATTTCTCGGATACTTTTTGTTAAAATTGCCTCAGTGGTATCTGCCTAAAAATGTTTTTAATTCGCTTGACAACCCTGCTTTGGAGATTTTGAACAATAAAATTGTTCCTTCATACAAGATACTTGCAGCTTTGCGTCGTACTGATATTCCACCGCAGCCTGTTTATTTGATTGAAACAGATGATATTAAAAAGAATATTATGCAGCTTGAACCTGTCGAGAATGTTTTTATCAGGCGGTTTTGGTTTCCCGCAAGGCTTCAGATTATAATTCAGGAAAGGGTGCCAATAATTACGATTTCGCCTGCTGCCGATGTGCCTCCGATTGCCTTTTTTGCCAGAGGAGGGAAACTTATCGGCAGAGATTATATGCCGCTGAATAAATCATTTAAGACAATTTTAGTTTTGTCTTATGGGCTTAGAGGCGATGATTACAGGAATTGGGACAATTCAAAAATTCGGCTTATTGAAAAAATTGCAAAAGCGGTTGAAGTTTATTCGGGCGAAGGGGTGGAATACATCGACTTCAGGCTCCCCGATGATATTTATGTTAAGCTTAAGACTGCAAACATTCGACTGGGAGTTTTGGATGATAACGTTTTTGAGCGTATAAAAAAGCTTCCTGCAATTTTGCCGCAGATAAAAACTTTGGATAAAAAGATTAAATACGTTGATCTGCGCTGGAAAGACGCAAGTTATATTAAATTGGAATAGGGAGAAAAAATATGAAAATTGCTTTGGCACAAGTTAAATTACGCACGGGAGATTTTGAAAATAATTTTAAAAAAGTTATTGAAAATATAGAAGCTGCCGTCAAAAGTAAGGCGGAAATTGTAATTTTTCCTCAACAAACGCTTTGTTCGGCAGGAATTAAAGATTTGTGCATGGACAGGGAATTTTTGAAAAAACAAGATGATTTTCTTAACAAAATTGCCGAAAAAAAATATAAAATCCCTGTAATTCTTGGCTCTTCTGCTTTTTGTTTTGACAAATGCTACAATAAATTTTTAGTTGTTGTTGACGGAAAAATTCAGGTTCTTGAAGGCGGAAAATTTACTTTTAAAGACAAAAATCTTGTTATTTCGGAAAATTTAATCCTGAATACTGCCTGTGATGTTTTTGTTTGGGCGAAAAATGCTCCTTTCACAATAGAGTCAAACAGAAAAAATATCGCCGCTGCAAAAAAATTCCTTAAAGGTCACGGGTGCAAATTTGTTTATGCAAACGCCGTTGCCATGGCAGATGAAAATATTTATGCGGGGCAAAGCTTTGCCCTAAACGAAAAAGGCGAACAGGTTTGGCAGTCACCGATTTGCGTGGAAGAATTGAAAATAATTAATTTTTCGGCAAAATATAAAGAGCCTTTTTACTGCTTTGAGCAGGAAGTTTTTGAAGTTTTGACTTTTGCTTTAAGAGAATACTGTGAAGTTTTCGGGTTTAAAAAAGTTCTTTTGGGACTTTCAGGAGGGATAGATTCTGCACTGACCGCCGCTTTGGCGGTCAGTGCCTTAGGAAATAAAAATGTTTCGGGAATTTTGATGCCGAGCATGTTTTCTTCAGAAGGCAGTGTCAAGGATTCCGAAAAATTGGCTAAAAATTTGGGAATTAAGACCAGAACAATGCCCATAACAGAGCTTTTTGACCATTTTATTGAAGATGTTGCAAAAGAAAGAAAACACGATGTCGCGGAAGAAAATTTGCAGGCAAGGCTTCGCGGGATTATCTTGATGTTTTTCTCAAACAGGGAGCATCATTTGGTACTTTCCACGGGCAATAAATCAGAAGTTGCAATGGGTTATGCCACTTTATACGGTGATATGGTTGGAGGATATAATCTTATCGGAGATTTAACCAAAACCAGAGTTTACGCACTTTCTAACTGGATTAACAGAAAAGGTGAGGTTATTCCTCAAGATATTATATCTAAAGCACCTTCTGCAGAACTCAGACCGGGTCAACTCGATGAGGATTCTCTTCCCAAATACAAAGTGTTGGACGAAATCATTGAAATGTATATAGAAAAAGAGCTTCCGGTGAGTGAAATTTACAAAAATCACGATAGAGCATTGGTTGATGATACGATTAAGCGGATTTATCATGCGCAGTATAAACGCAAACAGACTTGTATGGGCGTAAGGCTTACGCAAAGGGCGTTTTGCTCAAACGTTGCAATTCCTATCGTGCAGAAGTTTTATTAATCATTTTCGTTGTAAACAAACTTTTTGCGAAGCTGCCATTGGGCTACGGTTAAAATAAGAATAATAAAAAACAAAACGTAGGCAATGGCACTTGCTTTGCCTATTTTAAAGTATTCAAAAGCATTTTTGTAAACCGCATAAACCAAAACATTTGTGCTTTCTAACGGTCCGCCCTGTGTCATCAGATAAATCAGGTCAAAAACCTGAAAAGAGCTTATGCAGGTGATTATTACAACAAAAAATATCGTGGGCGATAAAAGCGGAACGGTTATAAACCTGAAAGTATCAAAAAAGTTTGCTCCGTCGATTTTTGCAGCTTCAAAAAGTGACTGGTTTATCGCACTCAGTCCCGATAAAAAAATCACCATGTTGTATCCTATTAATTTCCACACTGAAACTATTATCAATGCAGGCATGGCAAAGTTTACATCGTAAAGCCAGTTAATATTTAATTTCAAAACGTAGTTTAAAATTCCGATATTTGGATCAAAAATCCACTGCCAAATCACCGCTATTACTATCATAGGCGTAATAAAAGGCAGAAAATAAGCTGTTTTATAAAACTCAGAACCTCTTATTTTTGAATTCAAAATACAGGCTAAAAACAAAGGAATTATCACCGCAAAAACAGAAGTTGAAAGCGCATAGACTACAGTATTTAAAAGAATTTTGCCAAATAGCGGTTCGGTAAAAATTTCTTTGTAGTTATTTAATCCTACAAATTTAGCTTTTGTAAGCAAATCCCAATCCATAAAACTTAAGCCTAAAGAACAGATAACAGGAATTATTATAAAAATAAATGTTCCCAAAAGTGCCGGAAGAATAAAAACCCAGCCTGCAAAAGATGCATTATTCGACACTTTTGATAAAAAATTCTTCATATTCATGTTATTATTATATTATAAAGCTTATAGATAATACAACTCAAGCTAACTGTCATCCCGAACTCGTTTCGGGATCTATCCATATTGCAAAGTCGGCAAGATGCTGAAACAAGTTCAGCATGACATTGTGGGTGCAGATGATAGTATTGCTTGGAAATAAAATCATGGAGATATTATGGCTGCGCAATTATTGGAAAGTGCTTTCGGGAAAAATGATATAAGAGGAATTTACGGAAAAGATATTACAGAAGAACTTTTTTACTATATCGGAAAAGGTTTTGTTCAATATATAGGTGCAAAATCAAGAAAAACGCCTGCCCAGATGTGGATTACAGTAACGCAAGATGCCAGAAATCACTCTCCCGCCCTTGCAAAAGCACTTATTAACGGTGTTGTTTCCACAGGTGCAAACGTTGTGGATTTGGGACTTGCGCCAACTCCTATCGGGTATTATTCGGAAGTGGTCGGAATAGACCCTTCTGTTAAAGGCGATGAAGAAATAACAGGGGCGTTAATTATAACAGCAAGCCACAACCCCAGTCAGTATAACGGCTTGAAGATGACTTTTAACAAGCAGTCATTGAATGAATTTCAGATAAAAGAAGTCAAAGAATATACCTTGCAGGAAGCGCAAAAAGCTGTTTTATCGACTAATGTGGGAAGCTTAAAACACTACGATTTAATTCCCGATTATGTTGAAGTTATGAAGAAAAATTTCGGCAGAGTCGGAGAAGGTATAAAAGTCGTTGTTGATAGTGCAAATGCAACAGGCGGAGTTGTTGCCCCCAATTTATACAGAGCCTTGGGCTGTCAAGTGGTTGAACTTTATTCAAGCCCTAATGGAAATTTCCCTCATCATCATCCAAATCCAAGCGATGAAAGAACCTTAACCTATATTAAAAAGAAAGTTTTGGAAACGGGTGCCGACTTTGGAATAGCTTTTGACGGCGATGCAGACAGAATCGGAGTTATTGATTCTAAAGGCAAAAGCATGACAGGCGACAAACTTCTTTTGATTTACGCGCAAGATGTGATTGAAAAATTGAAAGATGCGCCTAAAAAACCGATTATAGTGTCTGAAGTCAAATGTTCGCAAGTCCTCTATGACAAGATAAACGAACTTGGCGGCGAAGCTGTTATGTGCAAAACAGGGCATGGTTTTATTAAAGGTAAAATGAAAGAAACAGGAGCAGTGCTGGCTGGCGAAATGAGTGGACACATTTTCTTTAAAGACAGGTATCACGGCTTTGATGATGCGGTTTATGCGGGATGCAGAATTATTGAAATCGTTGCAAACAAAAAACGTGAAAACCCCGATTTTAAAATCGAACAGTTGTTGAAGCCCTTTGATGAGGTTTTTTCATCTCAGGAAGTAAGATTTCCATGTCCTGATGAATTAAAAAGACCTACTTTGAAAGATTTTGAAAGAATTGTTAATAAAAACCCCGATTTGTTCGGTGAAAAAATTAAAGAAATTGTAACCCTTGACGGGCTCAGGATAATTTTTGACGGCGGATTTGCGATAATAAGACAAAGCAACACAGAGCCTGTATTTACTTTGAGGTTTGAAGCAAAAACACAGGAAAAAGCGCAGCATTACGAAGATGTAATGTTAGGCGAATTAAAGAAAATTTTAAAAGTTTAAAAATTAAAAAATTATTTTTTTATTTCAGCGGGTTTTTGTTCAACAGTCTTGGGTTCTTTTTTTGCATTGAGCTTGTTGCCGATTGCATTTGCAATTGGTGTTACAACTACAGGAGCGAAAAACCTGAAGATGAAGCCAAATATTATCAATGTTTTTGCAACTCTTATACCGTCAACCCATTTGTCTATTTTACCAAGCCGCTTTATTCTTTCTGCTTCAATTAACTCTTCCGCACTTAAATGTTTTTTGAGAGTTTCTAAAACAGGGTTTTTTATTAAAGATTCAATTTGAGAATCATCGATTTTTTTGCTTCTTAAAAGCTCTTCAAGCTCCAATTTTTTAACATCAATATCTTCTAATTTAATATTTTTAGCTTCAGCATTAATTTCTTCGGTATTTACTTTTCTGAATTTATCCACAAAGCCTTCTATATGTTTCCCTTTTTCTTTAATTTTTTTGCCATCAACTTTTTTAGTAATTATTTCATCATAACCGTCTATAGGTTTTGCCACAATTTTTTCGAGTTTATAGCTTCCTAATAATGAAACTATTGCTACCAATGCTTGATTTATTGCTAAAGTAGTTCTTTTTTTAGAATCAAGTTTATCATTTTCTAAAGTTTTTTTAATGTAAAAAAGAGTAATTGTTGAGGCAATTACAGCGGAAAGATGTGCTGTAATGTTAGTATTTTTGTACTTTGTTACAAATTTTTCTACAGGCTTGCTTCTTAATATAGGCGCATATCCTTTGGCGATTTTATCAGTAAGCCAGTTTACTGCTTTATTGTTAGAATCAGAAAACGGGTCAAATAAAACTTTTAAAAAAGAATTGCCTCCTGTAAAATTAGGTTTTGATTTTGACCTCAAATTTTTATTTGAAGAATATTTTGTTGAACTTATATAATTATTGTTAAAAGTTATTTTCACTTGTTTACTCCCATAAAATTTTGAAAAACCTTTTTATGATTGTACTTTTTGCTTTTAAAATTTATTGCAGCATAATTCTGAGGAGCGGAAATTTTTTCTTTTGACGATGATTTTTTCTCCCAGCCGAAAATATATTTTAAAATCGGAGGGATTAAAGCAACTGTAACAATTGCTCTTGGAGCCGCCAAGATAGCCTCGGTACCCATTTTCATTATACTTGATGCCATTTTAAATTCTTTTGTGCCTTGGAATGATTTAGAAGCTTTATCTCCTAAATATTCTGCAGTATCACCTATATATTTTTGAGGGTTTTTGCCTATTTTTTTCATTGCAGCCGCAAGAGGTGAAAATATAATTAAGGATAAAATATATCCCATTACACCAGATGCCATTGAATGAGCGGCTGCATATTTTTTATCGTCTTTATTTTTTTTACCGGGAAGTCCCATTATTGCAGCAGGTCTTAAAATACATGTTAATAAAACTGCAAATATTGCGCTAAAAACAGGTTGATTGTCAGTTGCAGTTTCTAGAAATGCTTTAAATCCTTTACTTTTATAAAGACCTGAAAACCCGCCAAAACTTATCTCGGCGGGTTTTCTCGTAATCATATTACTATTTTTCGCAGGTACACCAATCTCTCTTTTCTTAAGGCACACTCCACTCCCTTTACGGTTTGTTGCCGACGGCAACGAGTGGGTTATATGTGAATCTTTCGAAAGACTGTTAATCATATTCTCCTGCAATTGATATTCAATTTATTTGTCTATACATTTATTTTAAAATGAAACATATTTATATTTGTTATTTTAACACTTAATATTTACAATTCAACACATATTTTTTTAAAAATACGGTAAATAGAGGAATAGAGAGGGGCGGAAAAAAATAAAATTGTAAATTTTTTCCAAAATGCATGGTTAACATTTGCAAAATTTTTTTATTTTTTTGATAAAATCATAAAATGAAAAATTTATTAAAATTATTTTTATTGTTGCTTTTTGCCTCTTTTTTTACTTTAAAGTCATGGGCTTTTGAGGCTTGGAATAATGATTTAAAAACACTTTTTTTGTCTAAAAAAGCAGTCATTTATGCTGTCAACATAAGGACTTTCGGCGCAAAAGATTTGGATAGAAACGGCATTATCGAAGAAAATCTCGGCGAAGAAAGCGGAAATTTTACCAATGCTATAAACAGGCTTGACGATTTGAAAGCATCGGGTGTAAATACAATTTTGCTTATGCCGATAACTCCGACAGGAAAAATTAAAGCACTTGGAACGGCGGGCTCTTTGTATGCAGCTGCAAGTTTTAACGAAATTAATCCTCAGCTTAAAACCCCTAATTCAAAACTTTCGATAGACGATGAGGCGAAAAATTTCATAAACGAATGCCACAAAAGAAAAATCCGTGTAATAGTTGATCTGCCTTGTTGCGGGGCTTATGATTTATATTTAAAAAGACCCGAATTATTTAAAAAAGACAAAGCACAAAATCCTATAGTTCCTGTCGATTGGACTGATGTAAGGCTTTTAAATGCAGGGGATGAACAAAACATAAATCAAGACGTTTATAGTTTATATGCTCAATTTGTTGATATGGCATTAGCTCTCGGTATAGACGGAATAAGGGCGGATGTGCCCGCGCTTAAGCCTGCTGCTTTTTGG
>DAOQAU010000035.1:0-16849 GCA_035354275.1 Candidatus Gastranaerophilaceae bacterium | reverse complement strand
TTATGGTGGGTGATCATGATGAAGTCGAAAATTGGCATCAAAAACATATCACATCCCGCATAAATCTGGTTTGCAAGCTCGTGCGAAAAGCTTAAATGTACGCGAACGTTTTCCGTTGTCTTTGAAAGCCAGTTAAAATGGTCTTCGTACCACATATTTCCTGTACCTAAAATTACCAAATCGGCTTTTAATTTTTTTAATTCCTCGTCAATACCCCAAAAAAGCTCAAATCCTTTTTGCTCTGTCATTCTAGAAACCATTCCTATCAATGGCCTGTTTTTACTGTATTTGAGGTTGAATTTTTCACAAAGGAATTTCTTACAAGCAACCTTGCCGGTCAAATCATTTTTATCAAAGTTTTTAGGAATTAATTTGTCTGTTTTGGGGTCAAATTCTTTTGTGTCGATTCCGTTTAAAATCCCTACAAGTTTTTGAGAATTTTCTCTTAAAGTGCAATCTATGTGATAGCCGCCTTCCGGTGTTTGAATTTCTTTTGCATAAGTGGGCGAAACCGCAACAACTTTATCCGCGTAATTGATAGCACCTCGCATCCAGTTTACGTGCCCGAAGAGTTCCACGCCCCACGAATACATAACTTCAGCTTTCGGAATTTGCGCAAAATCAAGCACATCATCATAAAACATTCCCTGATAGGCAAGATTATGAATTGAAAAGACGGTTTTTGTGTTCTTAAAAAATTCGTTGTCTCTGTAAGTCGTTTCCAAATAAACAGGCAGCATTCCAGTATGCCAGTCGTTTGCATGAATTATGTCGGGCTTAAAATTTAAAAGTTGAGTGTATTCAAGAATCGCCCTTGAAAAAGCGATAAACCTTTCCTGATTGTATCTTTCATCGATATTGTAAGGGTAAACACTGTTAAAACAGGAAAAATACTTTGAATTATCAATGAAAAACACATTAATTTTTGTCCCGGGTAATTGCCCTATATAAAGTTGAAAAATGTTTTCGCTCCAACCGAAACTTATTTGAAGTCTGGAATTTTCAAGCAGTTTAATATTATATTTTTCTTTGTCGATGCAACCGTAAAGTGGCATAAAAACAGCTATTTCTGTGTCTTTATCCAAATACTTGGGCAAGCTTCCGACCACATCTGCAAGCCCTCCGACTTTAGCAAAAGGCACAACTTCGGCTGAGGCAAATAATACTTTCATCAAAAAATCCTTGTCTGAATACAACCTGTCTATAAATAATATATGATTTTATATAAAAAATCAATGCGAGTTTTGAAAAATTTTTGATTATGTCTTCCGGCATTTGTTTTTCGTGTTATAATTTGCACAACAGAAAAGGGGCGGCTATGACGGTTTTTAACGAAAATTTTATTCTTGAAACAATTAATATGATTAAGCTTCACAATTTGGATATAAGGACAGTGACGCTTTCTTTAAGCCTCAGAGATTGTATTTCCGATGATGTTGATGAAGTTTGTGAAAGGATTTATAACAAAATCCTAAGATATGCAAAAAACTTGGACTCTTTTGCAACAGAAATCGAAAACGATTTTTCAATACCTATTATAAATAAGCGGATTGCGGTTACTCCGATTTCATTAATAGGCGAATCATGCAAAAAATTTGACTATGTAAAAATAGCAAAAACTCTTGATAGAGCGGCAAAAGATGTGAATGTGGATTTTATCGGCGGATTTTCGGCACTTGTAGAAAAAGGATTTACAAAAGGTGACCAAGCACTTATAGAAAGTATTCCTGAAGCTTTGGCGCAAACCCAAAGGGTTTGCGCCTCAATAAACCTTGCAAGTTCAAAAGCGGGAATAAATATGGATGCCGTTTTAAAAATGGCAGAAATTATCAAAAAATCAGCAGAATTAACTTTTGAACAAGACGGAATCGGTGCTGCAAAGCTTGTGTGTTTCTGCAATTCGGTCGGAGATAACCCTTTTATGGCAGGAGCTTACTGCGGTTACGGCGAAAGCGAATATGCACTGAATGTAGGTATTTCAGGTCCAGGAGTGGTAAGAGCCGCCGTTGAAGAAATGCCAAAAGACGCTGACTTTGGAGAACTTGCAAATAAGATTAAACAAATTTCCTACAAAATAACCTCGACCGGTGAACTTGTAGGAAAAGAGCTTGCCCAAAGGCTTGGAGTACCTTTTGGAGTAGTAGATTTATCACTTGCGCCCACACCTGCCTTGGGTGACAGTGTTGCGGGGATTTTTCAGGCAATGGGACTTGAACACGCGGGCGCACACGGAACAACAGCGGCACTTGCGATGCTCAATGACGCAGTTAAAAAAGGCGGAATTATGGCAAGTTCAAACGTTGGAGGACTTTCAGGGGCTTTTATTCCGGTATCTGAAGATGCCGGAATGATTGAAGCAGCAAAATTAGGACATTTAACTTTTGATAAGCTTGAAGCGATGACTTCCGTTTGTTCTGTAGGGCTTGATATGATTGCAATTCCGGGTGACACGCCTATTGAAACAATCGCGGGAATTATCGCAGATGAAATGGCAATAGGTATGATTAACAAAAAAACAACGGCTGTAAGAATAATTCCAGTACCGAATAAAAATATCGGCGAAAAAGCTGTTTACGGCGGACTCTTGGGTGAAGCACCAATAATGCAAATTAATAAACTCTCATCTTCGGCTTTTGTTAAACGAGGCGGAAGAATTCCTGCCCCCATTCACAGCTTAAACAACTGATTATTTCTGTAAAAACCAGTTATTGCGCTCTTTAAGTAAAAATGGTATAATCCTGAAATGCGAAAGTTTCTCTTTTATTTGTTTATTTTAAAAAAAGCTTTTTTGCTTTTGATTTACCCTGTTTTTGAGCAAAAAGGCGAAATATTTAAAACAATAAGAAAAAATATTGAAAATTATTTGATTTTTCAACCGTCAAAACTTCGTGCGCTTAGAGTTCAAAGAGATTTGCTTAAAAAAATTCAGCCCGTGCGTTTCATTAATTCCGACAGAATAAAACTCTATGCATGGTTTTTAAAACCGCAAAGAAACATGCCTGTATTTTTACACTTTCATGGACAGGCAGAATCAATTTTAAGTCACCAGGACATTGCATCATTTTGTGCAAATGAAGGCTTTGGTATTTTTATGCTCTCATACCGGGGACACTATAAATGTTGGGGAAAGCCAAGCGAACAGGGGATTTATGATGATGCACAGGCTGCAATTTGCGAATTAAAAAAGCTTGGAGTAGATGCGGATAAAATAATTTTGTGGGGACATTCGCTTGGTAGTGCTGTTGCAATAGAAACGGCACTGCATAACAAAGTTGCAGGAGTAATTCTGCAATCTCCGATTAAAGAAATTAAATCCGCTGCGATTGATGTTTATAATTTTTATTGTAAAAGAATACATCTTGATTTTGTGGGCTTTTTTGCGAAAGCGCACATTCAACTCATCAATTTTGTTCAAAAATTCGACAATATAAACAAAATTAAAGATGTACAATGCCCGATTTTAATTCTACATTCAAAAATGGACAGAATTGCCCCTTATAAAAATTCTGTTGCGCTTTCGGAGCAAAATAAAAATGCAGAATTATTCTTGTCAGAACACGGAAGCCATTGGGATGCCGACTGGTGTTTCGACAAAATTTTAAACTTTATCTTAAAAAATGAATTTGTTAAACAAATTTGATAAAAAAGCTTATTTTCTTCTAAATCTTTTTAAAACATTTTTTGGATTGACCTTCTCTGAATTGACTGTTATTTCAGAAATTTCAGAAAAGGTCGGTTGTCCTGCAACTTCAAGTTTTCGAGTAATTAAACGCCCTTCTATTAAAGAATTGTCCAAGATAAAAGTATCACCTTCAACCCTAACATGTGAACCGTAATTAATTTTAGAATTGTTATCTAATTTAAGTTCGTTTTTTACATACAAATTACCGTCTAAAATACTTTTCCCGTAAAAATTGGCTGTATCGTGTACAAAATTATCCCCCTTCAATGTTGCGCCGCAAACATTAAGTTCTTCTGCTTCAATTCCGTTGTTAAAGCCACCTATAAAATTAATTATTTTTGCTCTTAACTTCCCGAAAATTTCTCCGCCTTCCTGAACAATAAAATCTGCGCTAAAACTGTCGGGAATTTCTTCATTTCCATCTTTGATAATTATTTTTTTTAAGCCTGAAGCAGTTTCACAAATAACTCTGCCGCGGCCTTCAAACGAAACATTTTTAAAACTTAGTTTTAAATCCAAAACTTAGACCCTTATTTTTTTGCATCACACAATTAATTAAAACCAAAAAAAATTTTTATTGCTATCTGTTAGTAAAAATTTACAAACCTAATTAATTCTTCAACTTTTTGGTAAAATATATTTATGAATAACGACCAAGGCAAAAAACTAAAAATCATGTCGGGGATGAGGCCTACTGGAAAACTCCATTTGGGGCATTATCTTGGAGTTTTGACCAACTGGGTTAAATTCCAGGATGAATTCGACTGTTATTTTGCAATAGCCGACTGGCATGCGCTGACGACAAAATTTGACCAAACACAAGATTTAAAACAAAACGTAGTCGAAGCGGTTATGGATTGGCTTGCATGCGGAATTAATCCCGAAAAATCGACAATATATGTTCAGTCGCTTGTTCCAGAAACTGCAGAATTGAGCATTTATTTAGGGATGATTACTCCGCAGAATTGGGTGGAAAGAGATCCTACACTAAAAGATATGGCAAAAATTTTAAAAAACAAAGAAGGCTCAAACAACCAAATCAGCTACGGACTTATGGGATATCCTGTGCTTATGAGTGCAGATATAATGACCTTCAACGCCTCTGTCGTACCTGTCGGAAACGATCAGCTTGCCCACCTTGAAATTACAAGAGATATTGCAAGAAGATTCAATTACATATACAAAACGGATTTTTTCAATGAACCCGCTCCAAAATTAACTCAAACTCCGCTTTTATGCGGACTTGACGGCAACAAAATGGGCAAATCTTTTAACAATGATATTAAAATATCAGATGATGAAGAAACGACCGCAAAGAAAATTATGCACGCAGTCACAGACAGGAGTCGAGTTCGCAAAGACGATTTGGGACATCCGGATAAATGCGAAGTGGCTTTCAAATACTGGCAAATTTTCGGCGATGAAAAAACTGTTGAAACAGTAAAAGCCGAATGTCAAAAAGGACTTCGCGGCTGCGCCGACTGTAAAAGGCAGTTGGGCTGTGTCATTAACGAAAAACTTGCTCCCATAAGAGAAAAACGCCGCTACTATGAAGCCCATCCGGCTGAAGTAGAACGCATTATAAAAGAAGGTTCTCAAAAAGCAAAACTTGAAGCACAAAAAACCTTAGAACAAGTGCGTAAATTGGTCAAAATGTACTAATCCTCTCACCCTGCTCTTCGCATCAGGTCAGAGAGTTTTACGTCTTTATTTCTGATTGAAACATCTTTTTCTACAGGTCTTATAACGGGGCGTCTGAACTGAGTAAGACCGACTTTCATCGTTTCGTCATCTTTTATCATAAATATATTTTGAACAAAATTTAAGAATTCTTTCATTGGTATAATATCTCCTTATTCTTATTATAGCCTGTTTTATCTAGCCGTTATCATACATTAAAACTATTTTTTCAAAAAAAATCATCCCTATTTGTGATATATTTGTGCTAAACAAAAAAAGGATAAAAATTTGAATAATACTTTTGATAAGACTTGGGAAGAAAATTTTAATAATTCCTTGAACACAATCCCGCAAAACCATTCTTACGAAGAACTTTTAGAGCTTTTAAAAAGCGGGGGTGTTTCTCAAAGACAATTAGCCGCATTGGAACTTGAAGAAATAAAATCTAAAAATGATGCGAAAATTCTGGTTTCAAACTTGATAGGTCAAGACGGAAAAATCAGAGAAGCCGTTTCCTTTAAGATTAATGAATTTGTGAAAAATAAAAATTATATTCAATTCTTTATTGACGAAAATATTTTTAAAAAACTTTTGCAGGGAATTATGGATATTAACGGAAATGTTTGCAGAAATATTGTAAGCTGTGAGCTTTTTCTGAACAAAGATTTTCGCGGTTTTCTTTGTAAAAATTTGCCCAAAAAAATTGACGAAATTTTAATATTAATCAAAAATTTAAACAAAGATGAAAAACAATATAAAATCAGCAAAAGAAACTTCCAACTGTACTGGAGTCTTGAAGCTTTATTTGAAATTATTGAAGAAATTGATTTAGAAAAAATTAAAAAAATACTTTTTGAAACAGCAGAGTTTAAAGACTATACAATAAGGGAAAAAACTGCTAAAATATTAACTAGAATTAATTCTCCGTTTTTTGTGAAACTTAAAGAGAAATTAAAAAACGATGAAAATTATTATGTGAAAAGATATTTAAATTAATCATGCGCTCGTAGTTCAACGGATAGAATATCGGTCTCCGAAGCCGAAGGTTATGGGTTCAATTCCCATCGAGCGTAAATTTCTTTTTATAATTATAAAAATGATAAATAATATTAACTAAGTATTCCCGTTTGTAAAAAAAAATTGTATAATTGTTTACATAAATTTATTTTTGTTAATAAAATAATAATGTACATCTCGAGAGTATAAAATTGGTCAACAACTACGAAAATTTCGACAACCTGGAAACATCTATCAGAAAATCCTCTGTAATCCAAGAGAGGGTTAACCTTGTTTCGACCCACATGTACAAACAATTTTTGGATTATCAACATGCAAGCCTTAACACAAATGAAGTTTTCTTAAGGATGACAGATGACCTTCAGGCTGTTGTTGAAACGCTTAAACAGTCGTTTTCTTCGCGCGGAATTACCACGCAAAATATTTATCTTGAAGTTGACGTGCAAAAAACAGTGGCGGTAATTAACATTTTGTGGCACAAAATAAGCTTCACCACCCGCTGCAATTTTCAGCCTCAGGCTCTTTTTAGAGGAAACGAAGTTTCTCCGCTTTTTTCAAGCAGGATTATGGCGGTAAAAGGCAGTTATTATGAGCTGATGAAAAATATTAAAGACGATGAAATGGAAATTTTGCTTGATAACGAAATAGCTTCACTTTTTGTTCCGCCGGATAAAACCCAAAATTCAATAATGACAATAAGACATCTTGCAAATAAAGAATTTTTCTTAAACCAAATGGATGCGCCAAGAGAATTTGTTCTTAAGGTTACGGAAACCGTTTGCGGCGGCGGAGTTTACCACGAAATGGGTACAAGAAAAACTTTTAATATTTAAGCATTAAGGGAACGGAAAACACTAAAATTTGTAAATTTTTGTATTTTTCCGCACCCTCGTTTGTGTTTTTTTTTGTTTATGTTAGCATAGTAATTGAGGTTACACCGGCTCGATAGGCTTTGCCCTAGTTTTTTGAAGTATAAATTCAAAAAATGGAACGGTTTAACCGGTTATTACGCAGGGCGTATCGGTTTTTAGATTTTATTCTCACCACCGTTATGCTCCAACCATAAGGAGAAGAAAGATGCCAACAGCATCCATGATTGAACTATTAGAAGCAGGTGTGCACTTCGGCCACCAAACACAACGCTGGAACCCCAAAATGAAACCTTTTATTTACGGCTCCAGAAACGGTATTTACGTATTGGATTTAAGAAAAACAACAGATTTGCTTGATAAAGCATACGAAGTTGTAAGAGAATTCTCAGCACGCAACAAAAACATTCTTTTTGTAGGAACAAAAAAACAAGCCGCGGAAGTAATCGCGCAGGAAGCAAAAAGAGTAGGTGCTTACTACATTAACAGAAGATGGCTCGGCGGAATGCTCACAAACTTTGAAACAATCCGTTCGAGAGTCAACAAGCTCAGAGAGCTTGAAGACTTTGTTTCAAGCGGTCACATTGAGAAATTACCTAAAAAAGAAATTGCGCAGCTTATGCGTCAAATAAACAAATTAAGTAAAACATTGGGCGGTATCAAAGAAATGAGGGGGTTGCCCGATTTGATTTTTGTCGTTGATCAGAAAAAAGAACTTATCGCAATCCAAGAAGCCAATAAACTTCATATACCGGTAATATGTCTTGCAGATACAAATGCTGATCCGGATAACATTGACTATATTATCCCCGGAAATGACGATGCAATCCGCTCAGTTAAATTAATCACTTCCAAGCTTGCAGATGCAGTTTTAGAAGGTAAACAGCTTAGAGAAAACAGAGCTGCCGAATTGTCTAAAATTCAAAAAATAGAGGCAAAAGACGCAGGTGTCACTGAAGAAAAAACAGAAGAAATAATTGAAGAAGTTATGGAAACTGTTGAAACTTCACAATCAGAAGAAGTCGCTGAAGCAATCGAAACTGCTGAAATAGTTGAAGAAACAGTAGAAGCGTAACATAAAAATAAATAGTAAATAGTAAATGGTAAATGGATTTCTATTCACTGTTAATTATTTACTTTTTATTTAATAAAAATAAAGAAAGGAACATTAAACAATGGAAATAACAGCACAAATGGTAAAAGAACTTCGCGAACAGACAGGTGCCGGAATGATGGACTGCAAAAAAGCACTTGTAGAGACAAGCGGAGATATGGAAAAAGCTATGGAATTTTTAAGACAAAAAGGGATTTCATCAGCCGATAAAAAAATGGGAAGAGTAGCGGCAGAAGGCCGCATTGCATCAGTAATCGAAGGTAACATCGGTGCTATGGTTGAAGTCAACTGCGAAACAGATTTCGTTGCAAAAAATGAGGAATTTAAAGGTCTTTCAGAAGCATTTGCCCAAAGAGTTATCGACTTAAACCCTTCAAGCCCTGAAGATTTATTAAAACAAACATGCCCTGTATTTCACAAACCCATTGAAGATGTGGTAAAAGAAAAAATCGCCACTATCGGAGAAAAAATTACTTTAAGAAGATTTGTAAGATACGAAGGCAATCTTGCCACATACATTCACAACGGCAAAATCGGAGTTCTACTTGAAACAGACAATAAAGATGACGAACTTACAAAAGACATTTGTTTGCATATTGCAAGTGCCGCTCCCGAATTTGTTTCAAAATCTGAAATTCCTCAATCAATAATTGATGAAGAAACAAGAATCGAAATGGGTAAAGACGATTTAGCCAGCAAGCCTGAGGCAATCAGAGGCAAAATCGTCGAAGGCAGAGTTCAAAAACTTTTCTCTGCAAAATGTCTTTTGGAACAACCTTTCGTTAAAAATCCAGATATGACAATTCAACAACTAATTGAAGGCAAATTAACAGTAAAAAGGTTCACAAGATACATGCTCGGCGAAGGGCTTGAAAAACGCTCAGAAAACTTTGCCGAAGAAGTAATGAATCAAATCAAATCATAATTAAGATTATAACTAATAGACAAATAGGCATTGAAAAAATTTTTTCAGTGCCTATTTTTATTAATATAAGGTAAATTTACTTAATAATTAATGAACTATTTCAGTCTTTGTAATATAATCAGACAGTAGAGAGTAGGAGGATATTTCATGCCAAAACGTTTTGATGCAGGAGAAGTGATTACCGCAATGGTAACGCCTTTTAACAAAAACAGAGAAATTGATTATGATAAAGCCCAAGAATTGGCAAAATTTCTTGTGGAAAACGGGTCTGATACAATTCTTGTTGCCGGAACAACAGGCGAATGTCCGACTTTAACTCATGAAGAAGAACTTGAATTGCTTTCAACAGTAAAGCGTGCGGTAGGACACAGGGCAAAAGTTATGATGGGTGCAGGTTCAAACTGCACAAAAACCGCCGTTGAAGCTGCAAAAACCGCGGAAAAAGAAGGCGCAGATTTAATTTTATCCGTTGCGCCTTATTACAACAAACCCTGCCAAAGAGGAATTTTTGAACACTACAGTCAAATCGCCCAAAGCGTTAAAATACCGATTATTTTATACAATATTCCATCAAGAACAGGAATAACAATTTCTGCCCAAACGGTAAGCGAACTTGCAAATAAATATCCCAACATTGTAGGATTAAAACAAAGCTGTCCCGATATGGATATGATATCAGAATTAAAAATGCTCTGCCCCGAAGATTTTGTAATTTACTCGGGCGATGACAGCTTAACCCTGCCGATGCTTGCATTAGGTGTTGAGGGCGTAATTTCTGTGGCATCACACCTTTGGGGAAGAGAAATTAAAACAATGATTCACAACTTCAAAACAGGAAATTATGTTTTTGCAAAAAATATGCACTTAAAACTTTTTCCCGTTATGAGAAAAATATTTATGGCACCCAACCCTGCTCCGATTAAGGCTGTTCTAGCAAGACAAGGGTTGATTGAAGATTGGGTAAGGCTTCCATTGGTAGAGCTTACCGAAGAGCAAAAAACGGAACTTTTTGAAGTTATAGACGAATTTAGCAACAATAATTAGAAAGAGAATTTACAAAGGATAAAAAAATGAAAAACAAAGTAATTATGTTCTGGGCGATAGTAATAATAGCGATTATTTCGACTATAGTTATTTTCTTAAAACCCACCAAGCTTGGGCTTGATTTGGTAGGAGGTTCAAGACTTGTACTTGAAGCCCAAACCACAGATACCGTCGCAAAAATAACACCCGAAATGATGGACAGCTTAAAATATGCAATCGAAAACCGTATCAACAAACTCGGAGTTGCAGAAACAGTCGTTCAGCAGACAGGAGAAAAAAGACTTTTAATAGAAATTCCAAACATTTCAGACCTTACAAAGGCAAAAGAATTTTTGGGAGAAACAGCCGAACTTGATTTTAGAAAACCCGGACCTGTCGTAAACGGAGAACAAACCTGGCTTTCGACGGGCTTAAGCGGAAAAGATTTAAGCAGAGCAATTTTGAGCACAAATTCAACAAACGGACAGTGGGTTGTTGACCTGCAGTTTAACGATAAAGGCAGCAAAAAATTCGGAGATTTAACCTCTAAAATGGTCGGACAGCAAATGGCGATTTTCTTTAACGGAGAAATGCAATCGGCACCTGTCATAAGAGAGCCTATTTTAGGCGGTAATGCACAAATTTCAGGCGGCGATACAGGGTTTCAATATGAAGAAGCCAAAAAAATGGTTGATTTACTAAACGCTGGTGCCTTGCCTGTTCCCGCAAAAATTATTGAAGAAAATACCGTCGGACCGACTTTGGGTGCTGACAGTATTGAAAAATCAAAAGTTGCAGGTATGGTCGGGCTGGGCTTGGTAATGCTTTTTATGCTTATATTTTACAGATTACCCGGCTTAATCGCAGATACAGCACTAATTTGCTACAGTTTGATTTTATTTGCACTGTTTAAAACAATTCCCGTAACGCTTACTCTTGCTGGCATAGCCGGTTTTATCCTAAGTATAGGGATGGCAGTTGACGCAAACATCCTGATTTTTGAGCGGACAAAAGAAGAATTAAGAGCAGGGCGAACTCTATTTACAGCAATAAATGCCGGTTTTGACAGAGCCTTTACAAGTATTTTTGACTCAAACATGTCAACAATTATCACCTGTCTAATTCTTTATATGCTCGGAACAAGCGTAGTAAAAGGATTTGCGCTTACTCTTGCTTTAGGGGTAATAGTTTCAATGTTCAGCGCAATAACAATTACCAAAAACTTTATGCACCTGATTTTCGGAACAGGCGAACTTAAATATCCGCAGCTTTTCGGGCTGAGGAAAGATGAGATAGGAAAAGCATTTGAAGTTAAAGAAACCAAGCGCGAAAAAGCGAAGTTTGGAGTATTAGAATAGTTGACAAGTTTAGGTTACTGACTATTCTTAGTCACCTAATCACTTAGTCACTTAGTCACTCAAAGGAGAATATAATGTCAGAAGAAAGAAAGTATAGATTTGATTTAGTAAAATATAGAATATGGTGGATAGTTTTATCGGCGTTTTTGGTTTTACCGGGAGTGTTTGCGATGATTTACTCAAGCATAACCTATCCTAACCATGCGCCGCTTAAAGTCGGCATTGACTATACGGGCGGAACAATCCTGCAATATTCGGTGGATAAAAAAGTGACTCCTCATGAAATAACAGAGCTCGGCTCTAAGCTTGAAAAAGCAGGAATTGAAAACCCTTACCTGCAGAATATAAATGTAAATTCAGCAGATAAAAAAAGTGAAATCAAGTCAATAATTTCAATAAGAACAAAATTTATCGACGAGAAAAACACGGCACAATTAAATAAAGTTTCGGATGTTGTAAAATCAGAATATACAGCTTCAAAGCTTATTCAAGTAAGCTCTATAGGCCCGACCTTGGGTAAAGAATTATTTAAAAATTCCCTTTTTGCTTTGGTTTTAGCTTGCCTTGGAATTGTAATTTATCTTACAATCCGCTTTCAACTTGACTTTGCAATAGCTGCGGTTCTTTCACTTTTGCACGATGCACTTTTTGTAATGGGTTGTTTTTCAATTTTAGGATTATTGTTTAATGTTCAAATTGACGGGCTTTTTATAACGGCAATCTTAACAGTAATAGGTTTTTCGGTTCACGACACAATCGTTGTTTTTGACAGAATAAGAGAAAACCTCAGATATTACGCAAAGAAAATGTCTTTTGGCGAAATAGTTAATTTCAGTGTCGATCAGACATTGGTAAGAAGTATAAACACTTCTCTGACAACTCTTATAACTCTTTTGGCTCTTTATTTCTTTGGCGGAGTGACCACAAAAGATTTTGTACTGGCGATGATTTTGGGTATTGCGATAGGAACTTACTCAAGTATTTTCTTTGCAAGTATTGTAATTGACTTTTGGCGCGAAAGAAAAAGTAAAAAGTAAATGGGATTTGACGAAGCAAAACAAGAATCAATATTTGAAAAGGCAAGAGGTTACGGAGCATTATTTTCTAACCAAAGCTTTTGCATGCTCTGGCTTGCACAAATTTTTTCTCAATTTGCCGACAGAATAATCTTTGTTGTTTTTGTAACAATAATTGCAATAAATTTTGACCCGACAGGAAAATCCGCCAGTCTGCAAAGCTGGCTTTACATAGCTTTTACGATTCCTGCAATTCTTTTGACTGCCGTTGCCGGAGTTTTTATTGACGTATGGAACAAAAAGGCTGTAATGATTATTACAAATATTTTAAGAGGAATAATAATCCTTCTTTTACCGCTTTTCGACAAAACACTTTTAAGCCTTTATGCGCTTGCATTTTTAATGTCCTCTGTAACCCAATTTTTTGTACCGGCTGAAGCCGCCATAATTCCATCTGTTGCAAACAAATATCAGCTTTTGACCGCAAATTCTCTGTTTTCAACTACAATGATGGCATCTTTAATTTTCGGATTTGCACTTGGAGATCCGATGATTAACATCTGCGGAATAAACTTTGTTCACTACGGTATAAGTTTATTTTTCTTTTTATCTGCACTTTGCCTGTGTTTTGTCAACTACAAAACCGTTAAAAAAGATAAAGAAAATAAATTTACGTTCCTTGAAGATTTGATTGAAGGCTTGGTATATATAAAAGATAACCCCATAGTTCGCTCTGCGATGCTTAAACTTGCCTCATTATTTTCGGTAATTGTAATGCTTTCGATTTTATCAATTAGCTTAAGCCAAAATTACCTTTACCCGCAAAATCCGACCTTAGGCGCACAAAAATTTGCTTATATAGTTGTTTATTGCGGAATAGGAATGGTCTTTGGGGCTTTTTTGGTCGGGCATTATTTCAGAAAAGTAGAAAAACATCTTTTGGGATACATAGGAATTTTAACCTGCGGAATCGCACTTGCGCTTTTTGGCGTACTTCCTTTAATTCCGCAAACAAGCGTTTTTCACTTTGAAACAAAATCTGTTTTGATTTTTTATCTGGAGCAATTTGATTTTACTTATCCTATGTTATACAGTTATATAGTAGGTGCTTTAATCGGCGTTTCAACAGCTTTTGTAGCAATTCCAACCCAAACAATTTTGCACACGGAAATTGACCCCAAAGTCAGAGGAAAGGTTTTTGGGATTTTGTTTACACTTTTAAGCACAGCATCGGCACTTCCCGTTTTGATTGCCGCATGGGGTGCTCAAATGCTCGGCGTTGCCAGAATGATGTTCATACTTGCCACACCTGCTTTATTTTTCAGCATATTTAAACTGATAACCTACAAAAATAAATTCGGAGAAAATGCTTAAAAAATAAAAAAAACTTCCCCTCGCCCCTTGCGGGAGAGGGCAGAATTTCAGCACGAACTGGTGAGTGTTAGAAATTCGGGTGAGGGGTGTTGCAATTAATGCGCGCTTTTTACCCCTCACCCATTTTTCTAATGCTCGATACCTCACATTGAAAAATTTCCCTCTCCCGCAAGGGGCGAGGGGATATAATAAATAATCAAGCCTGATAATCAATTTTTGGTGCGCCTTTTGAATAAGTGCTTATGTAGGACAGAATTGCCCCACCAATCTCTTCATTAGGGTCAAAAAATGAGCCGTGAGCTGTGAGCTGTGAGCTGTATGATTGAGCGATAATTGGCAAGAGACTTGTAGGTACTACCCTCGCCCCTTGCGGGAGAGGGGTTGGGGGTGAGGGGTTCTTAATTGAATTTTGTATAAGCATTTTTACCAGCGGACCGAAGGCATCAGGAACTTGTGTTTTACGGTAAATTCCGGCTAAAAAAGTTTGAATATGCGGTGATTTTGTATTATTAAATCGCGAAAAAACAGGATACATTGCAGGAATTCCCTTAACTCCGGCATCAATCATCCTATCAACAATGTAAAGTGCTTCAACAATCTGTTTTTCATCCTGTGAAGTCTGCAAAACCTGCTTTAAGTAAGGCAAGGCATTTTCGCGCTGCGAAACAAAAGAATTAACTTTGTTTTGGTCAAAAATAGCATAATTCCTTTGTGCGGTGGGCATTTGTATATTTACATAAGTAGGCGCAGACGAATATTCTATATTCGTCTGCGCCCTGTTTATTAAATTTGTTTTAATTAGTTGTACCATAGTTTTTTGTCCTTTCCCCTCGCCCCTTGGGGGAGAGGGCTAGGGTGAGGGGTTTTTATTATTTTACCCCTCATCCGCCCTTTGGGCACCTTCTCCCTCAAGGGGAGAAGGGATGATTGTTTTTATTTTAGATTGCCACGTCGCTCATTTTATTCTACCCCTCACCTCGTCGCTTCGCTCCTTTCCTCTCCCCCAAGGGGCGAGGAAGAATAATTATTTTTGTAATACTTAGGAATACACAAACGGCGGTCCGTTTTTCACTTCGGACAGTATGTTTTCCGCCATTGTCTTAAGTTCTTCTTTAGGTTTTGCATTTTTAACCTGAGTATAAAACTCCTCACAAAGCGGATTAATTGCCGCTTCTTTTTTAGCTTTAAAATTTCTTAACTCAGTTGAGACAAGCCTTTGTTGAAGTTCAAGTTCAGTCTGTGCGTTAATCTTTTTCACCTGAACATCTTTAACCGCCTCTCCCAAAACTTTACCGCCATATGAAACAGCAGAAACCCCTGTTATAGCAAAGAAAAGATTTTTAAAAAGCGGATTCGAAGTTTCCAAAAGCCAGTTGTAGAAAAAAGCACGATAATCATTAACATGCGAATAAAAAGCTGGTTTTGGCGTTCCATCGCCGCCCATTGTTTTTTCAACGGTAGCCGTTGATTTTGTTGTGTTAAACAAAACTTCGTCAATGAATTTTGTTTTTTCAGCCTCGTCCCAATTTAATTCTGCTAATTTCTTTTCAACAAATTCAGCCTTTGCATCAACTGCCTGAAACATATTTTTTAAATTAATTTTATCGATTTCTTTTGTTGAAGTGTCGGATTTTTTTACAATTTCCGAGATTTTTTCAATCGTTTTACCCACATATTCTTCTATGTAACCTTTACCTTTTCTTAAATTTTTCAAAGATAAAAACCCGAATCCTACAACAGCACCCAATGTAAAAGCACCTAAAGCAAAGAATTTTAAATTGCTTTCCTTCTTAATGTTTTTCTTTTCGCTGCCTTTAAACCCTACTTTATCAAAACTCATCATTTTTTTAAAAGGAAGCGGAATTTCAGGTTTATTATTCAAATATTCGCTAAATTCTCTTGCTTTATCCGCAAGCATACACCTTACAATCTGGATTTTTCCCGAAAATGACTGGGTTTCGACTGCGATTAAATTTTCCTGAAGATTTTTTTGGATATCGGCTTCGCGCTTTTTAACCCAAATATCCTTAAAGCCGTCAAGAAACATTTTTCCCATAAAAGCCATTGCACTTATGGTTAAAACTCCCACACCCGCTAAAATTGTCTTTTGGTTGGGGCATTGTACCATTTGATAAATCGCCTGATGCGTTTCTTCGTTGATTGCAAGGTTTCTGGTCAAAGTCGGAAGCTTTTTTTCGGGCAAAATGTTTAAATTGACTTTTGCGCTTCTTTTTGCCACAAAACTCAACAGTGCCATAGTTGCCATAACGCTTGTTGCAATAATGCTTATAGGCAAAAGGCTTTTGTCTTTTGAATTGTCTTTTTCATAAACTTTTTGAGGCATCCGCGCATTGTCAGAAATTACCATTGTATCATATATTTCGTCAATTCCGTTTTCCTTAATTAAAGAATTAACCAGCACACCTTCTCTTGTCAGATCAGCATTTTTCTTTTGGGAATCGGTTAAATTTCTTTTTTGCCTTCTGTTTTCAACATCGTTAATAGGATTAGTTTTCATATTTTACGTTCGCTTTCTTATTATTTTTAAATCTTTTTCTTATAAATTTTGTAATATTTTTAAATTCAAATATTCTTTTGTCTTCTTCTAATTTTCTGTCTTCATCATCTGCCCTTGATAAATCCGGCAAATCAAACAAAGATTTTATACGTTTTTTAAAGTCTTTTAGAAAATCAGAAACTTTCTTTTCTGCAGAATTTTTTAGCTCGCCAAACATTGCATTTAATTTATCTGATATATCTGCCAGCTTTTCTTTAACAAAATTAACGGCTT
>DAOQAU010000034.1:0-16973 GCA_035354275.1 Candidatus Gastranaerophilaceae bacterium | reverse complement strand
TCTTCTATGTCCTTGAGCCGAATGCCCCGTTCTTTTCTTTGGTACTGCCATTTTCTTGTTTGCTCCTTGTATGTATTTTTAACTTTATGACTTAGTGAGAGGTAAAGGGTGAAGTGTGAAGTAATTCTCTTCACTCTTCACTCATCACTGTTTACTTTAAGAAAGCATATCATAAACATAATTATTTGTTTTATATTATTAATTTTTTTAAACGTACTGTTCTTCCTGTAGTGCCACTGCTGAAATTTGGCTAACTTGAAGTGACACTTTTTTGATAGGACCTACCGCCTCTTTTTCAATCAACGCTGCAGTAGGTGCTTTTATAAGCTTTTGGATTTCTTCATAAGCTGCCTGAGGATTTTCTAAGTAAAGCACAACCGGTGCAGATGAGCCTTTTATAAAAATTAAAAGTGCTGTCCTTGTTTTTATTTGCGGTGTCCCGCTGAATTGTTTTGCCATAAAATTACTCCTTATACGTCATTGCGAGCCATAGAGCTCATAGTGTTAATAATGTTGAAAATACGAAGCAATCTTTCCAAAGTGCAAAGATGAAATGGATTGCTTCGTCATTTCATTCCTCGCAACGACACACTTCTAAAACTCCTATGTTGTTAAGAATTGTGTCGCTTTCATTGTATTAGCTATGATTTCACTGAAGCTGTCGATTTTAAGACTCGCCCCGCCAACCAAAGCTCCGTCGATATCAGATTGTGACATTTGTTCTTCGATTGACGCGGGAGTTACGCTTCCGCCGTATAAAATCCTGATTGCATCACCCGCTTTTTCTGTACTTACTTCTTTTACGACATTTCTAATCATTGCAATAACTCTGTTTGCTTCAACAGAATCACAAGTTTTGCCCGTTCCGATAGCCCAGATAGGTTCATAAGCTATAACAGATCTTGCAATTTCCTCTTCTGATAAACCTTCGAGTGCCGCTTTAATTTGTTTTGTAATGTGAGCGTCTGTTATCCCCGCCTCTCTTTGCTCTAAGCTTTCGCCGCAGCAGATAATAGGAATCAGCCCGCCTTCTAAAATCGCTTTTGCTTTTTTATTAATCATTTCATCAGTTTCGCTAAAATACTGTCTTCTTTCGGAGTGTCCTATAATAACATATTCGCAGCCAGCATCTTTTATCATGTCAACGGAAATCTCTCCTGTGTATGCCCCCGATTTTTCCCAATGGCAGTTTTGTGCCGCAATCGAAACAAGCCCTCTGCACTTGTCGCATCTCATGCTCTCAACTGCTGCAAGCGACGTAAAAGTAGGTGCCAAAACAATTTCAGGCAGCTGCTGTTTTGTAAACCTTTCTGCAAAATATGCAATTCCCAAAAACAATTCTTTTGCTTCAGCCTGAAGCTTATTCATTTTCCAGTTTCCCGCTATAATCGGTTTTCTCATAATGCTCTCCCTTAATTTCATCTACCCTTAGATTTTAGTCTAAAAAGGTTTTTTAATCAAGTTTGTCAAACATAATGCTTGACACCTGATACGTAACATGTTATAATAAAGTACATGATTAAATCATTCAAACACAAAGGTTTGGAAAATTTCTTTAAAACCGGCAGCATAAAAGGAATTATCCCCGAACATGCAAAGAAAATCAGACGGATTTTAGCTATTTTGGATGAAATTTCCGATTTGGCGGAAATCAACTTTGACGGATACAATTTGCATCAGCTTAAAGGCAATATGAAAGGGCTTTGGGCTATGCGTGTTAACGGAAATTGGCGAATAACCTTTGAGTTTAAAAACCAGGATGTTTACATTGTGGACTACAAAGATTATAACTGAAAGGAAAATTATGGAAATGTTTAATCCTCCCCACCCGGGCGAAATACTTCTTGAAGAATACATTAAACCTTTAAATTTTACGGTTTCCGCGTTTGCTTTGAACTTGGGAACCAGCCGTAAAAATTTGTCTGAAATTGTTAATGAAAAAGTAGGAATTAGTCCTGAAATGGCATTAAAACTTGCAAAAGTGCTCGGAACTTCTCCCGAAATTTGGTTAAGATTACAACTTAAATACGACTTGTGGCAAGCTAAGCAAAAAGTTAATCTGGATAACCTTCAAGTTATTTCGGCAAAAAGAATTATTGCTTAAAAGATATTAATATTAAAACAATCAGCAATTTAGGCATCCTCAACACACAATTTTATGCTATTATTTTTGCATGGAAAAAGCTCTTTCTAAAAACCACCTGATTATTTTGGATACTTTTTTTAAGTACCTTCCTTCAAGATTTTTTATTATTTTAAATTCGCTAATCATAATCCCTTTTTTAGCGCATGTCATATCAGCGCGCGAAATGGGCATTTTTCAGCTTTGTATCGGGATTTTAAATTTGGTTTGCACCTGCTCTACCGACTGGATTGCAAAATCCGCACTTAGATTTTGGCACAAATACAAACGCAAAAAAATGACAGATAAATTTTTGTCTAATGTCGTCTTTTTAACTTTTTTATCTTATATTTTAATATTTGTTCTTTATTTTTGTCTTTCAGGGTTTATTATACAAAAATTTTCCATAGACAGAATTTCTCTTCTGTTAACACTTTTTCTTGTAATCCCCTGTGGCATAAGACAGTTTTTATACCAAATGCTGCGGATTTTAAACAAACCTTTTATGTACACTTTCAGCATAATTTTTTATCAATTATCGCTTTTGGTATTGTTTTTGTTTTTCTCAAACCTGTATTCGGATATTTATGCCCTGCTTATTGCAATGACTGTAAGTATTTTTGTCATAGATGTTTATATAATAAAACAAATCGGGCTTGAGGAAAGACTTAACATAAAACCCGATATCTTAATCTTAAAAGAAAGCCTTAAATATTCTCTGCCGCTTATCGGAACAAACGTGAGTATTTGGGCGGTTTTGAATATAAATAAATTTATTTTTCAATATAATAACATGTTTTTTGAAACGGCTGTTACAGGAATTTGCTGGTTTTTTACGACAAATATTCTTGCACCGATTTTTTCGACTCTTTTATTTTCCGTGTTTCCTACAATAATCAAACAGTTTGAGAAAAAACGACTTATAAATGAATTTGTGACCTCGACTCTTCAACTTTATTTTGTAATTTTTATTCCTTTTGTGGGAATTTTTTGTTTCTTTTCAAAAGAAATTGCAAAATTCATCCTTTCGGAAAAATATTTTGCAGGGCATATCTTATTACCGTTTTTTGCGGTTTCGATTTTTGCACACGAATTTTTAAAACTTATGAACATCAAATACCACCTACGCAATAAAACTTACATTGAAATGGGCTTAAGTATTTTTGTAGGTATTGTTGCGGTTTTATTAAATATTTTTCTTCTTCCCAAATTTAATCTTGCAGCTGCAGGTTTTATAATGATATTTTGCGTGTTTTTATTAATAGTCTTAAATTCACTGATAAATTTCAAATCACTTGATTACATTGAATCTTCAAAAATATTAAAAACAGGTATTTTGGCAACAATTTTAATGCCTGTTTGTTTTTTAATTTCAAATTTTATATTTGAGAAATTAATTCATGAACCGCTTTTTATCATAGCAAAAGTAATTATTTCATGCACACTTTACTATATTTTAATGTGGCAGTTTAAAAGTAAAATTTTAGACCAAAGCTAAATGCTTTTAAGCAATTTTTTAGCATCAACGACTTCTTTTATAAAGTCCAGCATATAAATACTTATGGAATCAGCGTTTGGACAATATCTATTATAATCGTCAACTACGGTTTTAAAATCGGCATTTTTATACAAAAACTTATAAGCCGCTGCTACCCAGCCTGTCCTCTGCTCGCCCATAGTGCAGTGAATTAAACCGACACCGCCTTTTTGAATTTTCTTGTAAATATCTTCTGTTATTTTATAAAGTTTTTCCATATCACGGCAAAACTCATTATCAGGAAAAGATATATGCTCTAAACCAAATTCGTACGCCCTGCTCTTTTCATGCAACATTGAATGTCCGTCTTCAGCAGGATCACGCAAATCGACAATAAAAGTAACCCCTTTTTCTTTTAGTTTTTCAAATTCCGACTTTGAAAGTATATTTGCACTTCTATACAATTTTCCCTCATCTACAATGCCAAAATTGTCAGGCAATCCGTCTTTGCCTTTAAAATTAATTTTTTGGGGCGTATTTGGTCGGTAACGGTTTCTTATATTTAATAAATTGATATTTTGAACTAACATTTTTTCTTTACTTTCATCTAAAATAAAAGTTAATAAATAAGAATCTTTGCTTTAATAATATTTCTTTATAAAAAATATTTTCCTTCTTATTTTAAAATTCTTTTTATCATTCAAAAGTTGACTTTTGAGAAGCTGCCAATTTTTTTCTTCCTCGGCTGTAGAATGATATTTTACCCAAGTTTCATATCTTACACTCAATTTTGGGGCTTGAACTTTTGAAATCAGTTTATAATTTACATCGGCAAGTTTGTTTTGCCTTGCAAATTCTTTTAACTCATTTTGCGCAATATTTTTTGTAAAATCGTCTTTTACAATGCCTAAAGTGTTTCTGTCAAGCCAATAAAGTTCAATTTTGTAAAAGCCGGAGTCTTTATATATTTTACCAAAAACATCTATATATGAAATTATTTGTTTTAGATTTGTAACATTTTTATTAAAAAAGTTAATAATGTTTTTATTATATCTATCCATTTTTAAAAGAAGATTTTGACTAAAAAAAACAAGGTCTTCATTGCTTTTGACCGTTAAAATATTTTTTTCTATATAATCTTGAAATTCAATTAACTCTTTAACGTCTTGTGAATTTGTCGGCTTCAATTTGTTTAAATCTTCTCTCATCGACTCGACAAGTTTTTGCAAATCGCCGGAATTAAGAGCTTTTGCATATAATTTAGGCATTTGTGTAATTTGGATTAAATTCCCCAGTGCGGTGGAATAATCGTTTAAAATAATAACATTAGGATTTTTTAGATTTTGATAAATGTTTTCATAAATCTCATCTTTGGTTTTTTCATCCAAAGCGGGAGATATTATCTCAGTGCATTGCAAAATCCTTTTGAGCATTTTAACGGGACGGTCATTAAATTCATTCAAATTAGAAAACTCTTGTAAATGCCTTTTAAAATTAAAAAGTCTATATTCAAGGTATTTTTCATCTTCTTTCAAATAATCAAGATTTTTTAAATACCTTGCCGAATTTTCTCCTACAAAAACAATCGGAGGAAAAAATCTTCTTGATAATTGAAGCCTCTGTCCGGCAAAAGATTCTGCGACAATCTCAACTGTTTTTGTTTTTTTTGTTTTTACATCTTCTATATCTGCATAAAAATCAACAACGATTGTAATTTCTCTTAAAAAATCTTGCGTTTTTTTATTATATCTTACCCCTTTTGCAAAAAGCTGAACCGGCGCATAATCTTCAATTAAAATTTCATTGGGCTTTAGCACAAAAGGATATTCAAGCACAAAGCCGGGCTTGTCGGGAAAGGTTTTTTTTAAATAAACAATGTATTCCCTGCCTTTGAAAATTTCAGGCAAAGATTGTTCTATAAATTTAATATTTTCAGAACTTTTTTTATCAAAATGAATTATTGAACCGAGTGTATCAAGCTCGGTTAAGAAACCTTGATTTTTATTGTTTGAAATATAATCATAAAAATTAATCTGAAAACAAGACATTTTATTGTCTATATCTTTTGCGATTTCTAAAGCGTTTTTGCCGTCATAAAAGTACTTGCCCAAATGAATCCCCACAGAATAATCAAGGTCATTTGGTATGGGGTTATGTTTTAAAAACCCAGAACCGTAAGCATTTTGATACAAAATCTTCATTTCTTGTTTGTCTAAATTGCAATTTAAAACAGAAAAATTCACCCCATCATCAATTTGTTTTATAACAGGAGAAATAAAGGGCAAGACTTGCGTGTTAACGTTAGGATTTACATAAACAAATTCAACCGTTTTTTTTGAAATATAAAAAATAACAACCAAAATAAATAAAATAAAAAGCGTTATTAAATATTTTTTGCCCAACCTCATGGAAAAATCCCCCTTGGAAAATTTTATATGAAAATTTCTCGGTTTGCAAATTAAAGGTTTTTAAGGTAATTTTGACTTATGAAAAAAGAATTTCAATTATACATAGTACCTACTCCAATAGGCAATATTGAAGATGTAACGCTAAGGGCAATCGATATTCTTAAGTCAGTCGATATAATCGCCTGCGAAGATTCACGAATTACCCAAAAACTTCTCTATCGCTACGATATTAAAACGAAATTAATTTCTTATCACAAATTCAACGAAAAACAAAGGGTAAATTTATTATTAAAACTGTTGAAAGAAGGTAAAAAAATCGCCCTTGTTTCAGATGCAGGAACTCCTTTAATAAGTGACCCCGGGAGTATTTTAATCTCTGAATTGGGGTTAAATGGGATTAATTTTACTGCGCTTCCTGGAGCGTGTGCTGTTCCGACTTTTCTGTCGCAAGTCCCAAGAGACGGCGAAGATTTTGCCTTTATAGGGTTTTTACCAAAAACTAAAGGGCAAATTTTTGCGATTTTGCAAAAATTTGCCCATACAAATCTTGTTTTCTACGAATCCCCCAACCGCCTTTTAAAAACACTTGAAGGGATAAATGAATTTAATCCTAAAGCCAAAGTTGCAGTAGGCAGAGAATTGACAAAAGTTTTTGAAGAAATCGTAATAGACAAAGTTCAAAATGTAATTGAATATTATAAAGCCAATCCCCTAAAAGGCGAAATCGTTGTAATGGTTTACAAAAAAGAAAGCACCGAATTTTGTCAAACAGAGATTTTAGAAAAAATAGAGCTTTTAAAACGCAAAAAATTCGGCGCAAAAGACATTTCAACTATTTTAGCCGAACTTTACGATTTAAACAAAAATGACATTTACAAAATAATTATTTAACTATAAAGGCACACAACCCGAATAAACAAGGCTTGACCAGTTTTCAAAGTAGCTTATTTGGCTTGCGCTTCCTGTTTTTATATAAATGTTTGTCTGATTTTTAGCACCAAGTTTTATTGCAGAAGATATTGCCGCTTGAATTACTTCAGGATAGGTTACGATAATAATTCTTTTGCCGATATTTTCTTCAACAATTTGCTTAATTACCGTTGAAATTCTTTTGGTGAAATCCGAAATTTCTTCATTTTTCTTTGAAGTAAGTGTTTCTAAGATTTCAAAATCAATTTTAAGTGCTTTTGAAATAATTTTTGCAGACTGAATGGTTCTGAGAGCGGGGCTTGTATAAATTTTATCTGTTTTTATGGCACGTTTTTTAAGCCATTCACAGATTTTTGCCATTTCTTCTTCGCCTGCTTCATTTATCGGCGGATAATTTTCTTTGTCCGAAACGCGGTTTTCTTCAGAATGAATAGTCGCGCCGTGTGCTATAAAAGTTATTTTGCACTTTCTGTTAAACATAATTATATATTACTATTTTTTCCGAAATTTTACAACATATTTAGTTTTTGTTATACTTTTAATCGAACAAGAAACAAGCGCATCTGATGTCATCCTGAACTTGTTTCAGAATCTAACTGGCATTTAAGGTTTGAAAGATGCTGAAATAAATTCAGCATGACATGAAAGGAAACGTATTGAACGGCAAAGCATATAAATTTGGTGATAATATTTCAACCGATCATATAGCACCCGGAAGGCTTTTTCATTTGCGCTCCAATTTGGAAGAATTTGCAAAACACGTACTTGAAGACGCTGACCCTGAATTTGCAAATAAAATGCAAAAAGGCGATTTTGTGGTTGCGGGAAATAATTTCGGACTTGGCTCATCAAGAGAACATGCTCCTCAGATTATTAAAATAGCCGGAGTTCAAGCAGTTCTTGCAAAATCTTTTGCAAGAATTTTCTACAGAAATGCAATCAACATAGGGCTTTTGCTCATTGAATGTGATACTGATTTGATTAATGCATGCGATGAGCTTGAATTAGATTTAAAAAGCGGAATCGTAAAAAACTTAACTCAAAACAGTCAAATAAAATTTACTCCGCTTCCGGAAGTTATGATAAAACTTCTTGAAGACGGCGGGCTGATAGAACACATCAAAAAACACGGCGATTTTAATCTGGTTTAATCTTAATTGTAAAGATTTTTTAAATTTATTTTTTTTACCCGCAAATTTTTCTTTCACGGTTTTTACTACCATGTGATATTTTTTGGAGAAAAACTTTGCTAGTAAACAGAATAAACAATTTAAACAATCCGACCTTTGGATACGACAAAAAATTAAATAACAAAGTTAAAGCCACTTTAGAAAAGAATTATACCCCTTTTAATAAAACCTTGTTAGCAACAAATGAATTTTGTAATCAACTTGAAGATACCATAATTGAAAGAGAAAAAAACCTTGCCCCAATCTATGAAATAGATAACTTGGTTAGAATGCTTGCAAGTTTTAAATATGTTTTTGCCCAAATGATGGAAGCTCTTTTCCCTAAGCTTAACTATGTTGCAACTGAAGCTGAAGGATATTTAAACAATACTGCTGTCAAAAAAGACAACCAGGATTGGCGTATAAATATCGCCTCCTGTCTTTATGATATTTATGAACCTACAGAAGAAAATCTTGAAATTAAACTTTTAAAACAAGAATTTGATGAAAAATACACAAAAGTTATGAATATTGTTCAAGAAGAACTCACAGGGTCTATGAATCCCAATTCTAAAAAAGAAGAAAAAAGCCTTATCTCCGAATTTAAGCCTAATGAATATTCACCTAAAGGTTTTGTAAGTATAGGCGGAATGTTAGATTTGTTGACAGATTTGAAAGAAAAAATTATTGACCCTATAAAAGATCCGCGTCAAGCACAAATAGATAGATTGGAATACGGTAAAAAATTTCCGAAAGCAATTTTATTTTACGGACCTCCCGGATGTGGAAAAACTTTTATTACAGAAGCTTTGGCCATTCAAGCCGATATTCCATTGTTCAAGTTTAAAGTAAGTGAACTTGGTTCATCTTACATTAACAAAACTTCTGAAAACTATGAAAACGCTTTTAAGCAAGTAGAAGAGCATGCTAAAAAAATAGGAAAACCTTGCTTTTTATTTATTGACGAAATTGACGGGGTTACAAAAAACAGAGACAACAGTGACCATGCAGAAGATTTAAAACAAATGAGCACCCTGCTTAACCTTATAGAAACAGCCCGTGCAAGAAATATTATAGTAATAGGTGCTACAAACAAATATGATTTAATGGATGAGGCCATAAGACAAAGATTTGACGGGCACTTTCACATAGGACTTCCCGATGAAAATACCAGAAAAGAAGTCTTGGAAAAAGCACTTGAAGAAAGACAAAAAGCACAAAATCTGCTTTCTTCGTCCGATGATATTTGTGCCGTTGCAAAAGCCTTCGAAGGATTTTCAAACAGAACCATTGTCGATATAACAGATAAAGCCGCAATTAAAGCACTTAAAGATAATCGTAGAGATATAACCAAACAAGATTTCTTTGACATAATTGATGAAAGCTCCGATTTAAAAGTTGAGGATCCAAGTTTTTATAAACATAAAAAAACAAAAGAAATCGGATTTAAACATGAAAATTAATTTTTAATTTCCTATTTTTGTTTTCTTTGATATCATTTAAAATGATAATTATCAAGGAGAAATTTAAATGGAAAATTTTAACAGGATTATTTTTTGGCTTAAAGCCGCAAGGGTTCACACCATGCCTATGAGTTTTATGTCGTGGCTTGTGGTTTTTTGCTGGTCATACAGCATCGGCGGAGATTTCTTTTACGGAATCCTCGCGCTTATCGGAATAATGTCTGCCCATATGGGCGTTAACCTTGTTGATGATTATTTCGATTATAAAGAGGAACTCAAAGAACAAAAATTTCAAAATGACCCCCAAAGCATAACAATGCAAAAGGGCAAATGCAAATACATGATAGAAGGAAAAGCCACACTGGAACAAACCTTCCGCGCACTGAGTGTTTTCTTTGCAATAGCAATTTTTATAGGAATTTTCCTTGCCTTTAAATGCGGCTGGCAAGTTTTGTTAATTGCTTTTGTAGCTTCTTTATTCTGTGCGTTTTATCCTTTTCTCACATACCGAGGATTGGGCGAAATTGCAGTCGGGATGACTTTTGCACCGCTTTTGTTTATGGGAACTTCTTTTGTAATGTTGGGCGGATTTTCTTCCGACATTTTGCTTTTATCGATTTCTACAGGGCTTTTAACAGTTGGGCTTTTGCACACACACGCACTGATGGATTACGATTTTGATGTAAAAAACAATAAAAAAACTCTTTGTACATTGTTAAAAAGCAAAGAAAAAGCCCTTGTTGCACTTGGCATTATGATGGCAGGTGCTTATTTGAATATAATTTTAGGAATATTTACAAATAAATTCCCCGCATCTACAGCTATAACATTGATTTCAGCTCCTCTCGCAGTTGTATTGTATAAATCAATGAGCCTTACAATACAAGACCCTAACACCTCTTTGCCAAAAAAATTCTGGATGGGACCGATGGAACACTGGGAAGAAATTAAAGCAAACAACGCTCACAATTTTATGCTCAATTTTTACCTTTCAAGAAATATTATGATGTTTTTCACAATTTTATTATGCATAAGCCTTTTAACAGGCTATTAAACCTGTCCGAATTGCTGAGAAATTGCACCGAAAAGAAATTCATGTTTTGAAACATTTTTAAGCCCGATTTGCTTAAAGAGTTCAACCAATTCATCGGATGAAGGAAAATCCTTTGCAGAAGTTGTGAGATATTTATAAGGCTCATAATTTCCGCCAAAAATTTTACCCATAACAGGCACTGCCCAGTGAAAATAAATTTTGTGAAAAAATTTAAAAATCCCTTTGGGCTTTCCGGTATCAAGGTTTACGACATAGCCGCCGGGTTTTACCACCCGTTTCATTTCCTCAAGCCCATTTTTTAAATCTTCCAAATTTCTGAGCCCGAAGCTTATAAAACATGCGTCAAATTCGTTTTCTGCAAAAGGAAGATTTAGCGCATCTGCTTCAAAAAAAGTTATGTTTTTAAGGTTTTGGGCTTTATTTTTTGCAATTTCAAGCATTTTAGAAGAAAAATCCACCCCTGTAACTTCACCTTTTACAGCGATGTTTTTTGCAATATGAATTGCAATATCGCCTGTCCCGCAACAGACATCCAAAACTTTAACATCAGATTTTAAAGGGATGTTTTTTATTGCTTTTATTTTAACGCTTGAATTTAGCCCCAAAGTCATAATTTCGTTTAATTTATCATACTTTGCAGAAATTTTATCAAACATTTCTTTTATATTTACGCCGTTTTTCATGAACACCGCCTGAAAAATATTATTACATAAATGTTAAAATACTTAAAGTTTAAGCATAAAGCAAAGCTTTCATGGTTGACAAAGGCTTTTGGTTGTTGTTAGATAGGAATACAACTCTAGCCGAGGGTGGCATTTTGCTATGGCCCTTTGTTAGAAAACAAAAAGGAGAAAATTAATGCCAACTATTAATCAACTTGTGCGTAAAGAACGTAAAAATTTGACAGACAAAACAAAGTCACCTGCTTTGATGGAATGCCCTCAAAGAAGAGGTGTTTGCACAAGAGTCTATACAACAACGCCTAAAAAACCTAACTCAGCTTTGAGAAAAGTTGCAAGGGTAAGACTTACAAACGGGTTTGAAGTAACTTCTTATATTCCCGGAATCGGACACAACCTTCAGGAACACTCCGTTGTTCTTATCAGGGGCGGAAGGGTTAAAGACCTTCCCGGTGTAAGATACCACATCGTAAGAGGAACTTTAGACACAGCAGGTGTTGCAAACAGATCTCAAGCACGTTCTAAATACGGAACAAAAAGAGAAAAAGCTAAAAAAAGTTAATGGTAAATAGTAAATAGTAAATAGAAAAATCCATTCACTATTTACTTTATTAATATGTAGGTTGGGTTTTCTAACCCAACAAAATTAAGTCCCGAACAGATTGTTCGGTATGACATAAGAAGTAATACTCAAGAATAGAAAGGGCGAAACCGCGAAGGTTTCGTGTAATGGTAAAAATGTCAAGACGTTCAAAACCCACAAAAAGAATTCCACCGGCTGATCCTATTTATAACAGCGTGGATGTTTCAAAATTTATTAACAGAATTATGCGCAGAGGTAAAAAATCTCTGGCTGAAAAAATTTTCTACTCTACTTTAGAAAACATCAAAGAAAAAACAAACGAAAAACCGATGGAAATTTTCCAAAAAGCGGTTACAAACGCAACTCCCCTTTTGGAAGTTAAAGCAAGAAGAATCGGCGGCTCTACTTATCAGGTTCCGCTGGAAGTTAAGCCCGACAGAGGTATGGCTCTTGCATTTTCTTGGATTATAACAGCAGCTAAAAGCAGAAACGGCAAATCTTTTATTGACAAGCTGACAAACGAAATAATGGATGCCGCAAACGGTTCCGGTACAGCCTGCAAAAAACGTGAAGACACCCACAAAATGGCTGAAGCAAACAAAGCTTTTGCTCATTACAGATATTAATATTAGTTGATAAGTCGAATAGTCGATAAGTTGAATAGTTTATAAGAAGATAAGATGAGTAGATGCGTGGATGCGTGGGCTATCCTACTACGCCTCTTGGCATCTTCGCCTCTTGTCCCCTGTTTTAACATTTCTATTTACCATTTACTATTTACTATTTCCTAGCTCATTGCAAACCAGAGCCATTTTTTCAAATATTTGGCGATAATCATTGCAAAAAATCCGAAAACTATGTCATAAATTATTTTAACCCCGCTTTGAGCACTAATCCAGCCCAAAATCAAAGCTGATGTTTCTCTTTGGATTGTCGCAACAAAAAGCATATAAAAAATTCCCATCAAATGTATCGTGCAAACCCCCACCAGAGTTGCCTGAAGCATGTTTATATAAGTAAGTCCGCTTCTTGTAATCGAGCCTGCAAAAAACACTGCGGGAATATATGCAAGAATGTAGCCGAATCCGTATTCCAAGACATATCTCAAACCGCCTCCTATTGCAAAGACCGGTGCTATAAAAAGTCCGGCTACAATATACAAAATTACAGAAGCTATCCCGAATCGTCTTCCCAAAAATGCTGCGATAAACATTATCATAGGAACTTGCGGAATGTATCTGTAATGCTTTATAAAATGAGAATAAACCGCAGGGTCTTTAAAATTTTTGCCCAAATAAGCAAACCAGTCAAACGGTAAAACATAATGGTTAAAATCAAACTGGGTAAAAGTTGCAATTACTATAAAAAAGGTACAAATTACAGTTAAAATTATCGTTGTGATGTTTAATTTTAACGGCTGATTTGCATATTGAATTTTTTCAAGCTGTTTGACTAATCTTTTTGTCATTTTCCCTCGAGTGAATAAGTAAATAGGTGAATAAGAAAATAAGAAAAATTATTCAACAGTTATAAATTCTGTTAAATTTTTAACATTTTGCTCATATCTTAATTTAAATTTATCCCAAAATATATTTTCTGTCCACATTATTAAGGCATCTTCATTATTGTTCTGGTAATAACCTTTTCGCTCCCCCAAAGACTTGAACCCGTACTTTTCATAAAGCTTTATTGCAGGAATGTTGCTCACCCTGACTTCAAGTGTCACATACTTTATCTCGTTTTTATAAAAATCTTCAATCGCTCTTATCAAAAGAGCTTCGCCGATTTTTTTACGCCTGAGTTCTGGCTTGACCGCAATGGTTGTAATATGCGCCTCGTCTAAAATCCGCCAGGTTCCGGCATAACCGAGCAAATTCCCCGCCAAATCAAAAGCACTGTAATAATGTGCAAGTTCATTGGATAATTCCCCGTAAAAAGAATCTTTTGACCAGTGATGCTCTCCGTAGGCTTGTTCTTCGATTTTCATAACTTCTTCCACATCGCTTTTTTGCATAGGAAGAATTTTTATTTTTAACTGTTCTTGCATAAAATTATTTTAACATAAATTGCTTTTTATGGGATAATTGAGAAATGAAGTATGAGGAGTGAAGAGTGAAGGGAATAATTAAAAAAATAACGGCAAAAGAAGAACTAAGTTTTGAAGAAATAGAACAGATTGTGGTTAAAATTGCCAATCAGGAAGTATCCGAAGCCCAGATAGGAGCTTTTTTGGTAGCAATTACCGAAAAAGGTGTCAGCAAAGACGAATTTTTTGCTTTTGCCTCTGCCATGAGAAATTTTTCCAACAGAGTAATCTTGGATAAATTTGTAGTTGACAGCTGCGGAACAGGTGCTGATTTTTCAAAATCGATAAATGTCTCGACTGCAAGTGCTATTGTCGCAAGCGCAAGCGGAGCTAACGTACTTAAACAAACAAATTCATCTATCACAAGTGCTTGCGGAAGCAGTGATTTCTTGAAAGCACTTGATATAAATATTGCAAGAATTCCGCAGGATGCAAAGGCAAAATTTGAAAAAAACGGCATAGCTTTTGTTCATTCACCTTATTTCAACGATTTTGCACGTGTAAATAACCCTATAAGACAGCAGGTCGGAATCAAAACAATTTTTAATTACCTCGGGCCGATGATAAATCCTGCCTTTCCGCAAGCCCAACTTCTTGGCGTTTCCTCGCTTGAAATGTGCGAAAAAATGGTCTATGCTCTTGATAAACTCGGAACACAAAAAGCACTTGTCGTAAACGGGCTTAACCCAAACATCGATGAAATAAGCATCTGTTCAAAAACCGCCGTTTGGGAATTGAACAATCGCGCGATTTCGTATTACGAAATCGCGCCCGAAGATTTCGGCTTCAAAACAACTGAGCTCTCAGAAATTCAAGGAGGCAGGGGTGAAGAAAACGCAAAAATAATTCAGGCGATTTTTAAAGGTGAAATTAAAGGCGCAAAACGTGATATAATCCTGATGAACGCAGGTGCTATGATTTATCTTGCGGGGCTTGCAAAAGACATGTTTGAGGGTGCAAAAATAGCTCAAAATGTAATCGAAAGCGGACTGGCTCAGAAAAAATTGCTTGAATTACAAGAAAGGATACCCCTCACCCATTTTTCTAATGCTCGTACCTCGCATTGAAAAATCACCCTCTCCCCCAAGGGGCGAGGGAAAAACAAACCAAAGGACATTACATGCAACTAGATTATTCAAAACTTTTTGATATTTCAAGGGATTTGTACGCGCTTGGCTCTTACAACAACAAATTGGGCAGGGCTTTTATTCCTTTGAGATACTTTTTTGAACTGACTTATTTATGCAATTTAAACTGCCCTTATTGTTATGTGGGAAAGGACAGAAAAAAGGATGAGCTTACAACGCAGGAATGGTTTAATATAATTGAGCAAATCCCTTGGTATTCTTTTGTAACTTTGGTGGGCGGAGAGCCTTTGCTTAGAAAAGATTTTATTGAAATTTTAGAAAAAACAGCAAAAAAAACTTTCGGCAAATTAAACGTTGTTACAAACGGAATTTTAATCAACGATGAAATTATTGACGCTTTTATAAAAACAAAAATGATGCTTTTATCTGTTTCTTTAGACGGTTACGGGAAAACCCACGACAAAAACAGAGGGCAAGAAGGGATTTTTGACACAATTATAGGCAATTTAGAAAAACTTAATTCAAAGAAAAAAAACAAACCTATGGTTGATATAAAAACCATTGTGCTTGAAGACAATTTAGATGACCTGCCAAAGCTTTATAAACTTTGTGAAGATATGAACTTTGATTTTCTTTCAATTGCTTTTTTGAGAAACAATGACTTAAAACAAAATTCAATTTTAAGACAAAGTTTCGGGGAAGAATTTTACCTGCAGAAATATCCTATAAAGCCTTATTTTGATATGGAACATTTTAAAGAAGTTTACAGAAAAATTGAGGCTATGAAAGGCAAAACCCAAATCCGCTTTTCGCCAAAATTTAGTGATAAAAACCCACTGGAAGATATTGAAAAATTTTTTAACTGCGGAGACAAACCTATACAAGAAATCTATGAACCTTGCAAGTATCCTTGGTCTAATATGATGATAAACCCTCAGGGAGATGTTTACCCATGCCTGTCTTTGAAAGTGGGAAATATCAGAGAAAAAAGTTTGAAAGAGTGTTTTAACGAGCCAAAATATTGTTGTTTCAGGAAAAATTTAAAGATTTCAAAAGTATTTGAAGCCTGCCAGATGTGCTGCGAGTTGTGTATTAAAAAATGATGTAAATTATTTTGGATTGTCGCGTCGTGCTCACGCACTCCTCGCAAAGACAAAAAATTTAATAATCCATCTTCCAGTTATCGTTTAAGATTTTACCAAAACAACTTGAACCATAACCGTTAATTAAACAGCCGTCAGAAAAATAGTTCTCCCGAGCTTCAGAGGCGTTATTTCCATATCCACCGCAAAGAGCACCCGTACCATTCCATGTCCTTTTCCCTTGTCTACACTGCGGATTTATTTGAAATCCGTCAATTGACCCGTCATAAAAAAATGCCATAGAAAAAATATCTCTACCCGCTATGTTTGGTTTTTTAAGTCCATTCACATCCACAATTATTGTCCCTGATTTAGCTACATTAGCAGGGCGCATGCAAATACTTGCCCCGCTTGCTATAATTACACAATAATGAGGATTTCCAGGAGTAAAATTAGTTCCATCTGTCCCTTTTGAGTCTTGAGCAAAGCACGAGTTGGGATCTTCCATGCCGCAATCTTTGATTACTTTAAAATATTTTTTCAAAAACCCGCCGGCTCTGTTTAAAACCGCTTCATCAAAATCACCTTCACCTTCTTCAGCTGTTAAAGTATTTGAAGTTGAAAGCTTATTTACACCTTCATCTGCCATCATTAATTTGAGGGCTTGGGAAATTTCTGTATAAACTTTTTTTAACTCGGTCACATACTGCTGCTTTTGATAATATGCATATAAATTAGGAACTGTAAGAGCCGCAACAACACCTATAATTGTTAATGTTATCAAAACTTCAGCCAATGTAAACCCAAAAATCCTTTTTAATATTTTATTTT
>DAOQAU010000033.1:0-18068 GCA_035354275.1 Candidatus Gastranaerophilaceae bacterium | reverse complement strand
TAAACATTTTTTGTCCTCTTTTGAGCGTGCGAAAATTGTCATTTTTTGAATTTTTTCACATCCTCTTTCTTATATTTTATCAAAAAAATGATTTAAAAAATATTACAAATTTGTAACAAAAAAGTGGATAAATTAAAGTTTTTAATTAAAAAGTACGATAAATACATAGTTAGAGATAAATATTGAAAAATATTTAAAAAATGGAGGCACGAAAACTATGGGTATGGCAGCATCACAAGCAAGGTATTTAAGCTTAACAGCTAGAAAAAGCAACGTAGAATACGAAGGGCAACAAATTAACCAACAAAGAACTAATTTGGCAAACCAGTCAGCAACTTTGAATAGGCAACTTTTGGACTTGTCAGTGCCTACTCCGCCAAGTGTTTCAGCGTATGCCCAAACACAATACAGTATTACAATGAATGGTGAAAATTGTAATATAACTAACTTATTTAAAAAACCGGGAGGATTATATAACGTATCTTATACTTATCAAGATACTAATACTATGATAGTTCCTTCATCACAATATTCAGTTACCGGAAGCAGTGGTTCATACAGTATAGGCGGCGTTGCTTTAGTTCTTGTACCTTCGGGTAGCGAAGCAGAAACTCAATTAAATGATGCTGCTCAGATTGGTAATGGTCCTTATTATTCTTATACGGCAACAAACGGAGCTATAACATATTTTTCACAAGCCGATATTGATGCCGCAATTGCTGCAAATGATCAAACTCAAGGTTACATACCGCAAGAATTTGAATATGAACATGAAGCTTATCTTGAAGATGTTACAGTTACTTTTAGCGGCGATCAACCTGTTTCAATTACATTAAGTAATGGTACCCAGATTAGTATGAATGCAACATCGAATGTTAATGAGCAAGAATATGATACAGCAATGACTCAATATGAATATAACAAAGCTCAATATGAAAAACAAATGGAAGATATTAATTCAAAATTATCTATAATCCAACAACAAGATAAAACTCTTGAGCTTAAACTCAAACAGGCAGATACCGAACATAACGCTATACAAACAGAAATTGAAGCGGTACAAAAAGTTATCGGTAAAAACATTGAAAGTTCTTTCAAAACATTCGGTAACGGATAGAAATATTCTCCAAGAACAAAAAGAGGCGCGAGCGGAACGCTCGCGCCTCTTTTTTATGTCTTTACTACGGGCAAAGACTTTCCCAATCGATTTGGTCGTCCGATTCTTCGCCAGGTTCGATTATTTTTTCCCCTGATTCAAGCATGACCTGAAGAGTCCATTTTAATTGTGTTTTATAATTTTCTCTTGCTTTTTGGATTGTTTTGGCGCAAAAGGCAAAGCTTGGGATTTCTTTTATTTCAATAAAATGATAAGGCTGTCCGTTGAAGTCCAAATCTTGACCTTCAATCAATGTCCAATTTAAGTTCAGATAATAATCAAGGTCTTTTGTCATGGTGATTAATCCAGTGAACGTTCATTCAAAGGCTGGTTAAGCATAAGACCTTCGCCGCCTATTACGTCAATTTGTTTTCCGTTAAGCTGCAAGTAAACAGGAGTGTCGGAGTTTTTGTTGACTGTTTTTATAAGCTGATAAAGCCTTTTATAAAGACTGTCCGTGCCTCCGCCCGTTTCAAAATCGGAGCTTAAATTTATAATAATTTTATTTGGAAGCTCTTCTATGGACAAAAGCCTTGTTCCTGAAGGAATTTCCGTATAAACGCCTTTTGTTCTTTCTTTAGCCGAAGGTCCTTTAAGCAAATTAGTCAGCGCAAATTTAAGTTTTGAATCATCGGTGTCTTCCGGATACTCGCGTTTTACGGCTTTATAGACTTCTTCTTTGTCGGCATTTTGTCCTACAAAGAAAATATATGTATAAATTTTGGGCATTTTTTGAGCTTCTTCCTGTTCTTGTGCCGTTTCATCAGTCGGAGGCGCAACTTCTGAGCCGGTAAAGAAAGCCAGTTTTATGTAAACTATGGTCGCAAATACAAGAAGTATTAAGCTTATTTTTTGCCAGGTTTTCATATTTTCTCCTTACTTTGTATTTTTTGGAATAAAAACAAGTCCGTTAATTATTATTTTGTCACCGATAATGTTGACATTTTGAACAGAAAGTTTTGATTTTTTGTTTTCAAGAATATCAGTAGAGAATGTAAGCGGGTTTAAAATATTCAAAAGATAAGCAGCTTTGCTCAAATCCATTCTTGTATATGTGTTTACAAAATCGACTTTTGTAAGAACAATTTGTCCGTCTTCGACTTTTAAATCCGCTTTCAAAATCATGTCAACCGGCATTGGAAGCAGTTTTGAAGAAACCTTTAGCGTAAAGAAAAGTTTGTTGTTTTTGATTTTAACATCGGCATTTTCAAGCTTTAAAAGAGTAAGCCCGAGTGCTGAAATATTTGTATTATTGAGCATATCAAGATATCCGCTTGATTTCATTGTCCTTCTGAGATCAAAATCGGAGATTTCCATTGTAAAATCCATTACCATGTTTTCTTTGAACTTTAAATAATCTTTTCCGAATTCAACGTAATTAAAATCGCACAGTGTTTTAAGCTCAAACAAAGTAATATAAGCGTTTTCTATTTCAAGATTTTTTCCTGAAATCTGAAGTGACTTGAATCTGCCTTGCGCTAAATCTTTTGCGCTGTAACTTTTTATGTGAACTTTAAAATTTTCTTTTGTAGCTTTTTTGAGTTCTTTTTTTATTATGGAATTTGCAATCTGCTCTGTTAAAAAAGTTGCACCGGTGTATTTTGAAACTCTTTGCCAACTTGGCGAAACGTTTCCGTAAGCTGCAGGTGAGCATTTGCTTGTATAATCACATCCTGCCCATGCGCTGTTTCCGAAAAATAATACTGCAGCAATTAATAAAACTAATTTTTTCATACCAATACCTTCTTTACTTTTATTAAATTCCCGTCAACATTTGCGACGGCTTTTATTTCATTATTATAAATCAAAATAATTAAATCGTCGTTTTGTAAACTATTTTTATTATCAATGAATTGCCCCATAGTTATTTTTTTGTATTCAATTTCGTTTAAAATAATTTGGGTTAAATTAAGCATTTTTAAAGGATTAATTAAATTTTTTTCAATATCTTCTTTCGTTTTAATTTCATCAAGAAAAATAGCTTTATCAACGGTAAAATCGCCTGCTTTTGTTCGTATTAACTCTGAAAGGTGTGCCCCGACTTTAAGATTTTGTCCCAAGTCATGCGCTATTGAGCGAATATAAGTTCCTTTTGAGCATTTAATCAAGACCTGCGCTTTTTGACTTTCTTCATCAAAGGATTTCAGTTCGATTCTTTCAATAAAAACTTTTCTGGGCTCGATTTCAATTTCTTGCCCTTTTCTGGCGTATTCATAAAGTTTTTTGCCTTTAACTTTTATCGCAGAATAAATAGGCGGAGTTTGAAAGATTTCGCCTTCAAAGGTTTTTAGTGCCTTTTGAAGGTCATTCAGGGCGATTTCTGAATTGCATTCAGAAATCGCCCTTCCGTCACAGTCGTACGTATCGGTGGCTTTTCCGAAACTAATTTCGGCGAGATATTCTTTATCATCGTTCAAATATTCTATTAAACGGGTTGCTTTGCCTATTGCAATCGGCAAAACGCCTTGCGCAAAAGGATCGAGCGTTCCGCTGTGTCCGATTTGTTTAATGCCTGAAATTTTTCGCAAAACAGAAATAACATCATGAGAGGTCATGCCTGTCGGTTTATACACATTTAAAAACCCAAACATTAAATTAACACTTTCATGTCATTGCGAGACTTTTGCAAAAAGTCGAAGCAATCTAAGAAAAAAGTTAACATTAAAAATTTTTTGGATTGCTTCGTCATTTCATTCCTCGCAACGACAATAATATTAACAGGTCACTATTTTATTTCCCCGCGGGAAATTTTATTTATAAGGTCGGTAACTTTTGTTCCGCGCTCGATTGAATCGTCATAAATGAATCGAAGTTCGGGAGTTAATCTTAATCTTATTCTTTTGCCGATTTCGTATCTTATTTTGGAGGTATTTTTTTCTATTGTTTCAATCGTTTTTTGTTTTTGTTCATCGCTGCCGAATACGCTGTAATAAACTTTTGCGAAGGAATTGTCGTGAGAAACTTCAACATCCATTATAGATGTCATTCCCGCCGTTCTGATTTCTTTTTGGAGAATATCGGCGATTTCTCTCATTAATTCTTTTCTAACGCGTTCATTTCTGAGTGTCATAAATTATTCCTTTACTTTGATTTTATCAAAAACAAGTTTATAATACAATGTAACAAAGTATTAAATCACTAGCAAAAAAATGTATTTTTGGTTTTTAACCATATAGATATTATTGTTTATTAATTTTTAGAAAGAGGTATAAAAAATGTTGACCAATTCAATCAACGCTGATTATCAATCAAAACAAAATTTTACCGGATTAAAAGAGGGCAAGTCTTTTAGAAGAATTGCTAACAAATTAATTCTACAGTTAAAAGAAATTCCTGAAGGTACTTTTGGCTATAATGTAAGGACAAATGGCGGAACTTCAATTAAAGACAGATTATATAGTGCTATTTTTGACAAAGCTCAAAAAATTGGCGATGAATTTGTAACGACTGAAGACAGAAGACTACATAATCAGTTAAAAGACTTATACAAAAATTATACGGAAAGCGACGACCTTATAAATGGATTGGGCGGTGGACAAAACTTTTTTGTTGATCATACTATAAACTTTAAAATATAGTGGCGTAAGTCGTAAGATGCGTTTTACGTACCTAAATAATTTAACAAAGGCGGGAAAATTTTTTCAAAAAATTTTCCCGCCTTTGTTATAAACTCATTAACTTATAATCTTATACTTTAATCTAAACTAACCCGTTCGATTTCTTCTGTTGTGGAAACTTCTATGATATCGCCTTCTTGAATGTCGTTGAATTTAGCAAAAGAAATTCCGCATTCAAAGCCTTCTTTAACCTCTTTAACGTCATCCTTAAAGCGTTTCAATTGGTCGATTACGCCTTTGAATATCTCTTCACCGTCACGCATAAGAACAGCGGTTTTTCCTCTTTGGATTTTGCCTTCTGTAACATAACATCCTGCGATTTTAGCTGTTTTTCCGATGGTAAATATTTGTCTGACTTCGGCTTTACCGATTTCAACATGTTTGATTTCAGGCTGCAGGAGCGAAAGCATTGTTTTTTCCAAATCTTCCAAAACCTGATAAATAATATCGTATTTTTTGATTACAACGCCTTCTTTTTCTGCTGCGGCAAGTGCGTTGGAATCTTCCTTTACGGTAAATCCCAAAATTATAGCCCCACTGGCAGAAGCAAGCATTACATCGGCTTCTGATATATCGCCGACTCCGACGTGAATAATTTTTGTGGCAATTTCTTTTGATTCAAGCTGCGCAACAGCTTGTGCTACAGCCTCAGCTGAGCCGTGAGTGTTTGCTTTTATTATCAAATTAAGCTGAGTGATGCCCTCGTCGCCTGCTGCCGATTCTTTTCTGATATGCGCAGGAAGCATTGCATCAAGCCTCCTTGAGCGTTCATTTTCTTTGCGTTTGTCAACGATTGATTTCATTGCTTTTTCGTTATCAAGAACTTCAAAATAATCGCCTGCTTGGGGCACTTCCGTGAGCCCTAAAATTTCAACAGGAGTTGAAGGCTCTGCTTTTGCAACCCTTTCTCCCGCATCTGAAAGAAGCGCTCTTACTCTTCCGCCGACACTTCCTACTACAAGACAATTTCCTACTCTTAAAGTTCCGTTTTGCACCAAAAGCGTTGCAACAGGACCTTTTCCTTTGTCAAGATTTGCTTCGATAACAACACCTGAAGCGTGTGCTTTGGGGTTTGCCTTTAAATCAGCCATTTCTGCAAGAAGCAGAATATATTCAAGCAATTCGTCTATGCCTGTTCCGTTAAGCGCGGATACTTTTACCACTATGGTTTCACCGCCCCATTCTTCAGGAACAAGCCCGTGTTCTGTTAATTGTTGCAAAACTCTGTCAGGGTTTGCACCTTCTTTATCAATTTTGTTTACCGCAACAATAATAGGTGTTTCAGCTGCTTTAGCGTGGCTTATCGCTTCAATTGTTTGAGGCATAATTCCGTCATCTGCGGCTACAACAAGAATTGCTATATCGGTAGATTTTGCACCGCGGGCACGCATTTCCGTAAAGGCTTCGTGGCCGGGGGTGTCAATAAATACAACTTTTTTCTTGTCAACAAAAACTGTATAAGCACCGATTGACTGGGTAATTCCGCCGACTTCGGTTGCTACAATTTTGTGTTTTGAAGCCCTGATACTGTCAAGCAAAGTGGTTTTACCATGGTCAACGTGCCCCATAATGCTCACAACCGGAGCTCTGGGTTTTAATAATTTTTTATCAACGGCTTGAAGTGCTTTGGCTTTCTCTTCTTTTTCCAATTCCTGTTCAACAAAAGCTTCCAAATCTTCATCTAAGACTTCCAGTTCAAATTCATTGCAAACTTTTTTGATTGTTTCAACATCAATAAGCTGATTTACAGTTGCCATAACCCCTTGCAGCATAAGAAATTTAACAATTTCTGCAGGTGTTTTTTGAATTTTTACAGCAAGTTCGCTTATTGTCATAGGCTGATTTACAACAAGCTTTGTTACTTGTTCGACTTCTTCTTCGCGTTGACTTCTTTTTTTATGTTTTTGAGCGGCAGCTTTTTCTAGTGAAATTCGCTCTTGTTCTTCTTCTTTTGTTGTAAAAACTTTTTGCTTTGTTTTTTCTACTTTTCTTTTTATTCCGCCCTTGTTGTTGTAAATGTCCTGAGAAATTATGTGACGCTGGATTGGCTGTCTTCTTTCGGTTTTTTCGACAACAGCACCGTCAGTTTTTTTCTCGGTTGAAATCTCTGTTGATGTTTCGGCTTCATCTTTTGTTTGGGTGGATTTTTCAATTTTTTCCTGAGGTTTTTTGTGAATAGGCGCAGACGGTCTGCTTGGAAATTCCCTTTGAGCAGGGGCTTTTCTTACTATTTCAAGTCTGTTTGGAACAGTTTTTACAACTTCTATCTTGGGCTTTTCAATTTCTGCTTTTACGATAGGTTTTTCTTCCTCTTTTGGAGGTTCGGCAGGGGCTTCTGTTCTAACTTTTTTTACAATGAAGGCTTTTGGTTTTTTGACTTCAACTTTTGAACCCGCTTCTATAAAATCTTTTAATTTTTTAATCTGGTCGCCTGTTACGGTGCTTGAATGTGATTTGATAACAATCGATAGTTGTGCAAATTTGTCTATAATCTCTTTGTTTGTGAGATTAAGCTCTTTCGCCAGTTCATTTACTCTCATGGTGTCTAAGGTCATTTGCATATTTTCCTATCTGTCATTAACTAATCATAGTTCTTAACCTTTCTTTGAATTCCTCGTTAAAATTCGCTTTTAAGAATTTTGCCAATTTGTTTTTTTTCAAAGAGTTCTCTATACAAGAATTATTATAGCAAAGATATACGGATCTGCCAAATATTTTTGAATTAGGGTTAATAAATATTTCATTTGAACTGTGTTGGCGGGTGATTTTAATCATTCCGTCGCGGTTTTTGCTCTCAAAACATCCGATACATTTGCGCAATACTTCTTTTTTCATAAAGAAAGTATAACACAATATTTTTACACTTGACTTTGTGTACTATATATAGTACACTATAATTATGGACAAACGTAAAGTATTATATTTAAAACTCAATCGAAAAGAACCTTTAAAGGATTGGCTAAAATCTCTAGATAAAATTGTTGCCAAAAGGATTTTGCAAAGGCTTATAAGGATTGAAGAAGGAAATTTGGGGGATTTCAAAAAAATTGACGATGAAATATCAGAATTAAGGTTTATGTTTGGTCCGGGCTATAGAATATATTATACAGAAATTAATAATGTAATTTTACTTTTAATAAATGGCGGGAATAAATCAACTCAATCAAAAGATATTGTAAAAGCAAAAGAATTACTTGAACAATGGAGACAAGAAAATGACTAAAAAAATTAAAAATACAGGAAAATTAGAAAATTTAATATCAGATAGTTTGAAAACAGAAGATGATATACGTGATTGGTTAACCGTAAGTCTTGAAGAATATTTGGAAGATAATGATTTTTCAGCGTTTTATCACTCACTTGAATATGCAATAAAAGCAAAAGACAGTATTTCAGGAATATCAAAAAAGACAGGTATATCAAGAAGCAATCTTTACGCTATTTTTAAAGGTGAAGTTCAGCCTCAAATGAGCACGGTAATGAAGATTTTAAAAGAATTGGGTTATAAACTTAAAGTGGCTTAATGACTGTCTGCTTTGTCGTTGCGAGGGGGTAAATGTATTTTGATTAATTTTAATGCCCCGCTCGTCGTTGCGAGGAAGAAATTCGTTTCTGACGAAGCAATCCAAAAAGTTTTAATATTAATATTTTTTTATTTTTGGGATTTTTTGGTAGATTTTTTATAAACCTATTTTTTTGTTGTCTCATTTCTTTTCTTTTTTTGTTGCGATGCAAAAAAAGAAAAGAAACCAGACGGAAAGAAAAGAAAAAAACCGCGAACAAAATGCCAAAGCGTCAGGGGACACCCCTGAAACCCCGCCAAATCAAAATTAATCATCCAAAACCACTGTCATCCTGAACTTGTTTCAGGATCTCATCAGCGTACGCTGGATAGATGCTGAAATGAATTCAGCATGACAGGAGATATTAATGTTGTAAATATACAGATTAATAAAACTAGTGCCGAGAGTATTCCTGTGATCAAAGTCCACTGAAATAAAAAGTTATTCCAGCGATTAAATTCCTTTTTTGCCTCACTATTTTTTGTATAAATTCCTTGAATTAGATCATTAAGCTTAATTTTTTCTTGCCAATATTCTTGCCATAGTTCATTCATTATTTCTGTACTTTTTCTCATTAACTCCATATTCCAAATCAATTGAATTACAAACAATAAAATTGAAATAATAAGAAAACCAAGAATTACCAATAAAGCAAAATCGTTAATATAATTGTATGTAAGTATCAAAAAGGATATTAATGAAGCATATGCAACTGTTATAATGGTAGATGTATACTTTGAACTTTCAATATATTGAGTTTGATAATATTGAAAATGTTTCTCTAATAAATATCTACAACCTTCACATTTATCATCTTCCATAATTATACCTCTCAATGTTTAAATAATTATATTTACCCTTACCCCTTAGCAAGTTTTTCAAGTTTTAACTTTTGGTCGTATTCTATTAAAAGTTTTATTAATTCGTCCAGCTCCCCTTCAATTACAGTCCAAACGTTAAGGTTCTGATTTATTCTGTGGTCAGTAAGCCTTCCTTGAGGAAAATTATAAGTTCTTATCCTCTCGCTTCTGTCGCCTGTTCCCACCTGTGAGCGGCGTAAATCCGTAACTTCCTGCATTTGTTTTTGAACTTCCATATCATAAAGTCTGGTTTTGATAATCTGCAGGGCTCTTTCTTTGTTTTGTAATTGAGAGCGTTCTTCCGTGCAGAAAACCATTAATCCCGTCGGTTTATGTACAACTCGAACTGCAGTTTCAACTTTATTTACATTTTGTCCGCCGGCACCTCCTGAGCGTGCTGTAGAGATTTCCAAATCTTCTTGTCTTAATTCGACTTCAACGTCGTCAATTTCAGGCATAACCGCAACTGTAGCAGTTGAAGTGTGAACTCTGCCCTGAGATTCTGTTGCAGGAACTCTTTGAACCCTGTGAACTCCGGATTCATATTTTAATTTTGAATAAACATTTTCTCCCTTAACAGAAACTATAACTTCAGAAAACCCGCCCGCTTCACAATCGGTTTTGCTCAAAAGCTGTGCCTGCCAGCCTTGTTTATCAAAATATTTTATATACATTCTGAAAAGGTCGCCTGCAAAAATGTTTGCTTCGTCGCCGCCTGCTCCGCCTCTGATTTCAAGCATAATATCCTTGTCATCCATAGGGTCTTTCGGAAGCAACAAAACTTTCATTTGCTCTTCGTATTGAGGAATTTTTGCTTCATTTTCTTCCATTTCGGCTTTCAAAAACTCTTTCATTTCTTCGTCTTTTTCTGCCCAAATCAATTCTTGCGCTTCTTTTACCGCATCTGTCGCTTTTTTCCAGGCATGATAAAGTTCGACGGTTTCTTCCATCGCTTTTCTTTGTTTTGAAAGTTCTTTGAACTTGTTATAATCCTGTATGACTTCGGGCTTGGAAAGAGTTTCCCCCAATTCCATATACTTTTGTTCTATCTGTAAAATTTTGTCTAACATGTCTTTCATTGTTTGTTTATTCTCCCAAAAGTGTTTATTTAATTATATCAAGAAAATAATTTTTATATAGTTTTTTAGCCTGTTTTTAATGTAACAAAGTATTAATTTCATTAGAATTTAGGACATTTTTTTATTTGTTTTTACTTTACAAAAGAAAGGAGTAGTGTCGTTGTCTATGAACAATATTGCGATCAGAGCAAATACCTTCAAATCCATTAATATAAAACCAAAACAAGATAGTCTTAAGCCTTCTGTTTTAGAGCAAAAATCGAATTCTTGTTGCTCTGCGATGCAATTAAATAATAATAAAGATTTGGTTAATTTTACCGGATTAAATAGAGTTTTGAGCAAAAATACATATGAATATACAATAAATATTGAAGAATTAAGTGAAATTTATCCTAAATCAAATGGAATTGTGGGTAATCTTCCGCCGGCGTGGATTGCAAAAATACCAAAAGAAAACAGAGAAAAAGTTATTAAAGAACTGTTTAATGACTTAAAACCAATCATCAATGAGTTTAGAGAAAGTGAAAATGAACAATTTATGCAAGAGCGAATTAAAACAGCTTTAATTCAAGCGGGGATTGTTAAAAATCAGGAAAACTTCAAAATGGAATTTCTTGGAGAAGGTACTTATGGTAAGGCATACAAATTGAATAATATTTTAGGGGCAGATTATATAATAAAAATATTTAAAAAATTGAATAAAAATCTTGACAAGGGTTTAGATGATATGCACGGGAATTATATTGAACAAAGCCGCGCATTATATTGGCAAAAGCAAGCAGGTTTTAACACGCAGATGATAAGATTTTATTTTGGAGATATAGATGCAGGATATATGGTGAATAAATTTATTGATGAAGATACTCCAAAAAGTGATAAATTCGTTTATCCTGAAATTGTTGGGTTGCATTCTAGTGATATTGGCAAAGAATATAATGAAATAAACGGCACACAGTATGATTGGGGTGGATTTAGAATAATTATTTCAAGTCAAAGGATTAAAGATAAAAAGATTAAGAAGTTGATAAAAGATATTTTAGAAAAGCCGGTAAATCAAAGGAAAGAAATATTTGAGCAATACTTTACAAGCACTGATAAAGGAATTAAATTAGTACTTTCTTCTATGATAGAATATTTACCTGAGCATCAAAGGGCACGTTATTTTCATAATCTTTTAGAAAATGCGGATAGTGAAGTTAAAAACGCTCTTGCTGCTAGAATATATAATCTTCCTGAAGAAGAAAGGACATCCTGCTTTAGGGAATTATTAGAAAATCCTAGTAATGGCAGCGTGGAAAATCTTGCTTACGGGATATATTGTTTGCCGTTAAAAGAAACAGCAGCTTGTTTTAAGCTATTAGCAAAAAATCCAAGCAATAGAGCTAAAGCAGCTCTTATTAACAGAATATATTGCTTGCCTGAAGAAGAAAGGGGCTTTTATTTTGATCAATTTCTAAAAGAGTCCGATATTAAAGTTAAGAAGACCATTGTTGAAAATATAACGTGTTTGCCTCAAAAAGAAAGGTTATTTTATTTTTATCAACTTCTTAAAAATGCAGATGCTAATCTTAAAAAAGTTCTTGCCTTTAATATTGATTGCTTGCAGGATGAAGAAAGGACGGCTTGTTTTAGAAAACTTGCAAAAAATGCAAATAGTGAAATTAAACAGATTTTGGCCGATAGAATTTGTTATTTGCCAAAGGAAGACAGACAAGAGGTCCAAAACTTAGTTTCTTAGTATTAAATTAGTTGTTTTTTAATTTGCACTCTGCCGCAGGACTTATCCTCATCGCAAAAACCAAGTCTTTCGCATTTGGGAACAAGATACGGTTTAAGCCAAGGCTCTTGTTTTATAAGTTCTTCACACATCATTTTTACCAGAATTCTTATTTCATATTGCGCTCTTGTGCAAAGCCTTAAATTTGCAAGGTGAATCATTTCCCTTAAGTTTAAGCTTGCCACCATAGAAGAAGCTGCCGCATTTGGAAGCACAAATCGGGCGTCTTCTGCGGGAATCCCCGCTTCGGTAAACTCATTGTAAAGACCTGAAATCTCGCCCATAAAGTTTTCGAACTTTTCTTTTAATTCGGGATTTTTTTCTATTGTGGGCGGAATTATATAATCAAATTGCCCTTTTTCTTTCACATACCTTTGAGATTTTTGAGAAAAAGACATGTGGCGATGTCTTACAAGCTGGTGAGTGCATGCCCTTGAAACATTTGCAATGGCAAAACTTATCTGAATGTGTTCAATCGTTGAATAATGTCCCGAAGAAATTACCCGTTCTATCAGTTTTAACATTTTTTCTTCGTCATCTGTGCTGTTATAAATATTAATCGGATAATCCGCACTGTAACATGTTCTGCATGCCGTATAAACGGTCTTAAGCATGTTCTCGGGTTTTGATATTAAATTGACTACAGGTTTATTTTTTGACATTTTCCTCTCCGTTTCTTAATCCGTTTTTTTACAAATATAGCCCATTTTTGGTAAATGGGCTATATCTTCAATTAATTTAATAAAAAAACTACTTTTTGCCGTAGCGTTTGTTGAATCTTTCAACTCTTCCTTCAGAGTCAAGAATTTTTTGTTGTCCTGTGTAAAGCGGGTGGCAGTTGTTGCAAATTTCAACCGTGATACCTTCTTCAATAGAGCCTGTTTCTATTTCATTACCGCAAACGCATTTGACTGTGGTTTTTTTATAATCAGGATGAATTCCTTTTTTCATTTTTGTTGTCCTTTCCACTATTATCGGCTGATAACATTATACTTTCCTGAAAATTTTTGCGCAAGGGGTAATGGGCGAAGTGTTTAACTTCGTTAACACTTCGCCCATTACCCTCCGCATAGTGTAGTTAATCGGTGTTTTTCCACCAAACAGTCGATGGTCTAGACCTATAATATTCATCATTGGGTTGATGTTTTAATCGTTGAAATTTGAAACAATATTTGAAGTCATTTTAAAAAGGAATTATATGAATCTGCACGAGGAATGTCTTCTGAGATATCTCAAAGCCCCTGATGAACTTTCGTTTTCGACGGATGTTCTGAAAATTAACAACCAAATTTTAGAACAGCATTTTTTGTTGGAAAATTTTCTTACAAAAAATATTAAATTGAATTATAATAACCATGTTAAATAAAAGTTTTAGCGTTGAGGTGTTGTTTTGAAAAAGATTTCTGTAAGTAAAAAAGTAGTTAACAATTTAGTTTACTTTTTTTCTTTTATGGCGATAATATTAATGATTTTTCTTTTCTTTAAAATCGCAAAAATAAACGATTTTTTCACGCTTATAGAAAACAGAACCTTTGACTGGCGTCAAACTTTGCTTTCAAATTCAGGACACAAAAAAGTTAATGATAATATTGTCATAATAACGGTAGATGATGCCAGTTTTGAATATCTTCTCGAAAAGTACGGCGAGTGGCCTATTCCAAGAGATGTTTATGCCAATGTAATATATTATCTTGAAAAACAAAAACCTAAAACAATCGCTTTTGATTTTATGTTTGTAAAATCAATGAAAAGCAGACCCGCTGCTGATTTGGCGGTCTCTAAAGCGATAAATGATAATCCCAACGTTTTCGTAGGAATGAATTTTGATAATCAGTCTTACGATATAAGAAAGCCGACCAATTTACCCTCAAGATTTTCAATAAAATTAAAAAATGACGCCTCAATAGATTTTTATAAAGAATTGGAGTTCAGTAATTGCAGGTCAATTTTATCTCAACTTTTAAATGGAAAGGCAAATATAGGGATAATAAATGCATCAAGAGCCGATGATGGAATTTTGAGAAAAATGCCGCCGTTTTTGATTTATCAAAGGGAGTTTTATCCTCATCTTTCTCTTTTGGTCGCACTTGATTACCTTAAAAAAACAGAAAACCTTGATTTAAAAGATTTTCACATTGATAAACACAAAAATATGCAAATAGGTAAAAGAACAATTCCGTTTGATTCTGACGGCGGAGTAATCCTTAACTGGTATGCCCCTGCAGGAAAGGCTTTCAAATATGTTCCGCTTTACAAAGTAATTAAAGCTATGGAAAAAAATCAAAAAATGACCGATATAGATTTTAAAGATAAGCTTATTTATTTAGGTACTACCGCAGTAAGTTTGTACGATACAAAAAGTGTTCCCGTTGATAAATTATATCCGGGGGTGGAAGTACATACAACGTTTATAAACAATTTACTTGATAATAATTTCATTAAAAAAGCGGATGAATTTGTAAATATAGCAATAAGTTTGGTCTTGGCATTAATTGTCAGCATAATTGTTATAAGCACGGCATCCACGTTTATTTCTCTAAGTTCGGCTATTTTGATAACGGCTTTGTACTTAATTTTTTCTTATTACATTATGAAATTTGCAAATATCTGGGTTGGGATTGTTATGCCCATAACAGCTATAGTTCTTATGTTCGCTTTTGCTTATATAGTAAAATATTTGCTTAAATCAAGAGATTTTGAACATCAGTACAGACTTGCAACCACAGATGGGTTAACTGATTTGTATAATCACAGATTCTTTCAAGAGCAAATGATTATGCAAGTAGAAAATTGCAGGCGTTATAATTCACATTTTTCGCTTATTTTAATAGATATTGATTATTTTAAAAAGTTTAATGATAAATTCGGTCACCAATCAGGAGACGCTGTTTTAAGGCAAGTTGCGCAAGTGCTTAAAAAAAATGTCCGTTCTACAGATGTTGTTTGCAGGTACGGTGGCGAGGAAATGAGTATTATTCTTCCCAATACAGATAGAGATGAGGTTATAATTACTGCACAAAAAATCTGCCAGGCAGTAGCGGCAAAACCATTTAAACTGGGTTCAGACATTGAAAGTATTGTTACAATAAGCCTTGGAGTTTCAACTTATCCTCAAGACGGAAATAAGCCCAGCGAGCTTATAGATAAAGCCGATCAGGGACTTTATAACGCCAAAGAAAACGGAAGAAATCAAGTAGGAATTTAAACGCTTGACCAAATATTTGCAAAGAAACATTTTAGTGATAGTATTGTTTCAATGTTGTGTAGGAGTTATAAATAGGGGGATGTATGGATCAAACTAATGTTCTTTTGTTTTTGGAAAACAGAACCGAAGTATTGGATAATAAGATTGCTTTGGGCATGAAATCAAATATCGGTTGGAGTGAGCTTACTTTTAAAGGCCTAGGGCTTTTGTCCAGAAGGCTTGCCAATCACCTTATAAGAATAGGCGTTGATAAAGGCGATAGGGTTGCGATTTTATCCGAATCCATGCCTGAATGGGGTGCAGCACTTTTCGCATCGGTTTTATCAGGTGCGATTACAATCCCGCTTGACATAAAATTAACCATTTATGAGTTGACTTCAATTTTAAATGATTGCAAGCCGAAAGTTTTGCTTGTTTCAAATGCGTATCTTGAATTGGCAATAAAACTTAAAGAAGAAATTTCTTCTATAGAACAAATCGTTATTCTTAACGAAAGTCCTGCAAGTTCAGGTCATTTGAGTTTGCATAATATTGAAGATGTACCTGACAGAAAATGGCGACACAGAGCAGTAAGCAAAACGGCTTTTGTAATTTATACTTCAGGAACAACCGGAACTCCAAAAGGGGTTGAAATATCTTTTAAAAATGTTATGGCGCAAATGGATTCGGTTACACAATGCTTTGATTTGGGAATTAACGACAAATTTTTGTCAATTTTGCCAATGAACCATTTGTTTGAATTAACTGTAGGTTTCTTGTCGTTTTTGAGCAAAGGAACTTCTATATACTACTCTCAAAGCTTAAAGCCGAAGGATTTGTTTAACATAATCCAAGAAAAACAAATTACTTTCATGATTGTTGTTCCGGCTTTCTTAAAACTTTTAAAATCAAGCATTGAAAACGAAATAAATCAGGCACCGAAGCTTAAAAAGCTTATATTTAAAGGAATGTACAATTTAGCAAGCATCGTGCCGCTGACAGGATTTAGAAAGTTTTTGTTTTCGGGTATTCACAAAAAATTTGGCGGCAAATTCAAGGGTTGTATTTCAGGCGGTGCGCCTTTAGATGTTGAAGTCGGAAAATTCTTTAATATTTTAGGAATACCTGTTTTTGAAGGTTACGGACTTTCAGAGGCAAGCCCTGTTGTAGCGACAAATCGGCATGGAAAAAATAAACTTGGTTCCATCGGACCTGCTATTCCTAATGTTCAAGTCAGGATTGACCCTCAGACCGGAGAACTTTTGGTAAAAGGCGATAATGTAATGAAAGGTTATTATAATTTACCTGAACTTACCGCTCAAGTTATCGACCAAGACGGTTGGCTTCACACAGGCGATATCGCAAGAATTGATAAGGATGGCTATATCTTTATTACCGGCAGAATTAAGAGCATGATTGTTCTATCAGGCGGTAAAAAAGTATTCCCCGAGGAAGTGGAAGCTGTTTTGGAAAAAAGCCCGAAATTTGCAGAAATTTGTGTCTTTGGCGCAAAACGTTTCGGCGGGCAAAAAGACGGTACAGAAGATGTTTTTGTTGCTGTTATGCCTTCTGAAAAAATTCTTAGTAGTGGCTTAAGCGATGAAGATATTAACAACGAAATAAGAGCGGAAGTTAAAAAACTGTCGGAAAAACTTTCTTCTTATAAGCGGCCTACAAATGTTATTGTGGTTAAAGATCCGTTTCCAAGGACCGCAACAAAAAAAGTTAAAAGAAATGAAGTTAAAAAAGAACTCTTGGGAGTCTGAGGATAATAGAGAAGAAATGAGAGTTAAGAGGGGCGGATTTTTCTTTGAAAAATCCGCCCCAATTTTTTATTTTAATTAATCAATTTTGCCAGCCTGAAAAGATAATCGTCGTTTGTTTTATGAATCATCGGTTCAGGGATAAATAGTTCTTTAAATTTTTCAATCGCATAGCGGTCTGTCATGCCCGAAATGTAGTCACAGACTATTCTTTGGGTTTTTTCTTCGTTGCACATGGGAGTTAAAAGCTCCACGTAGTAATTGAACAATTCTTTGATTATTTTTTTGGCTTTGCCCTCTTCAAGTTTAGCGGGAGAATCAATATAAACGTGTTCGAACATCCATTGTCTTAGTTTTGTCGTGTAAGCCCAGCCTTCTTCGCTCATTGTCACAGTAGGTTTTCCGATTGAATTTTCGACAATTTCTTCAATCATTTTGTTAAGCCTTTTTTTCTGGATTGAAGAAAAATATTTTATGCAATCTTGTGGAAGGTCGCTTTCTGAGATAATTCCTGCGCGGATTGAGTCTTCTATATCGTGATTAATGTAGGCAATTTTATCTGCAAGCTGTACGATTTGCGCCTCAGGGGTTTTGGGCTGAAAACCCCATGTATGGGTTAAAATTCCGTCAATGGTTTCCTGACAGAGGTTTAAATCTTCCAGAACTTCAACCACACGAACGCTTTGCAGATTATGGTGAAAGCCACCCGGCATAAGCTCATCCAAAACGCCTTCTCCGCAGTGTCCGAAAGGCGTATGCCCCAAATCATGGCCTAAAGAAATCGCTTCGACCAAGTCTTCATTTAAGTTAAGCGCGCGTGCGATTGTTCTTCCTATTTGAGAAACTTCAAGAGTGTGTGTCAAACGGGTTCTGAAATGATCGTCAAAAGGCGATAAAAACACTTGTGTTTTATGCTTAAGGCGTCTAAAAGCTTTGGAATGTACAATTCTGTCTCTGTCGCGCTGAAAATCGGTCCTTAAAGGACATGAGTCTTCCTGTTTTTTTCTGCCGACAGAAAATCTGCTTTTTGTGGCAAATTCGCTCAGGTTATCGATTTCGCGCTGCTCCA
>DAOQAU010000032.1:12486-19144 GCA_035354275.1 Candidatus Gastranaerophilaceae bacterium | reverse complement strand
GTTTTTTAGATTGCTTCGTCAGAAATAAATTTCTTCCTCGCAACGACGTAAGAGAGCGAACAAAAGTCAAAATACATTTACCCCCTCTCAACGACGTGAAAAATATTTGTTATATAATAAATTTTATGAATAAAAACACTTACAAATCAGGCTTTGTTGCAATAATAGGCAGACCGAATGTCGGTAAATCAACCATGCTAAACCAAATTTTAGGGCAAAAAATTGTCATAACTACTGACAAAGCCCAAACCACAAGAAAAAGAATTAAAGGGATTCTCACCACCAACGAAGGTCAGATTGTATTTATAGACACCCCCGGCGTGCACAAACCCCTTAATAAATTGGGTGAATTTTTGCTTGATGAAGCAAAAATTGCCATTCCGGATGCCGATTTAATCCTGTTTTTGGTTGACGGCTCAGAACCTTCGGGCAAAGGCGACAAATGGATTGTCGAAAATATTTTAAACCAATCAAAAACCCCTGTTCTTTTAGTCTTAAACAAAATCGACAAAACAAACCCTGAAAAAATAAATGCAAATTTAGAAACCTACAAAAATTTAACTATTCAGCCGTTAAGCCATTCAACCATTCAGCTGTCTGCAAAAACCGGCAAGGGCAAAGAAAAATTAATTTATGAAATTTTAAATCTACTCCCCGAAGGTCAAAAGCTTTACGATGAAGATGTTGTAACCGAAGAAACCATGAGAGATGTTGCAAGCGAAATTATCAGGGAAAAGATTTTGATTAACACAAAAGAAGAAATCCCTCACTCGGTTGCGGTGAAAATTGAAAATTACGAAGAAAAACCCCAAATTGACAGGATTTTTGCAAATATTTACTGCGAGACCCCAAGCCAAAAAGGGATTTTAATAGGAAAAGGCGGCTCGCTTTTAAAAATAATCGGGACTCAGGCACGTTTAGAATTAGAGCAAATCGTTGAGAAAAAAGTTTATCTTGAACTGAACGTAAAAGTCGAAAAAGACTGGCGAAAAAAAGAGCAAATGCTAAAAAACTTCGGATATAAAAGTCAAAAATAAAATTTATTCTTCTTCGCCGCCTAAAATTATTTCATCATCTTTTATTGCCATTTCAAGCAAAACATAGGTCATATAAGCACCGAGTGCTACGGCTTTGGGGTCTAAATCAGTGTTGTTTGCGGCTTCAATTATGGCAGTGTTAATTTCGGGGTTTTCTTCTTTCAAATAATGAATCATTTTTTTGCGCCAACTGTGAACGTCTTGAAAAATTTCTGCAAACGCTAACGATGAATGTTCTTCTGTAATAATTGGCAACATATTTCCGCCTTGTATATCAAATCGTATATTTAAAATTATATATCTTTTTTTGTTATCAGGCTAATTGTAAAGATTTTTAACTGGTTTTTATTGAATAAATTACTTTAATTATCAAATATCTTCTCACTTCTCACCTATCACTTTTCACTTTTTCCGTTACATTTGGACTTTTAAGGCAAATGTTGCTAAATTTATAATATGACAGATGAAATTAACAAAAAAGTTATAAGTATTTTTTCAAAACACAAAAAAGATATCCCCTTAAAAGAAGAAGAAAGGGTAAAGTTTTTTGCAGGATTTGATTACGTAAGACTTGACAGAGACAATAACGGTAAAAAATTTAATGCCGAACACTTGAATAAATATGCCCAAAAATGCCATTACATAGTAAGGGTTATGAGAAATATTGATAACGAAGTTTTGTTATATAATTACGACATTTCCAATGATCAACTTTTTGAATTTATAAAAGCGTTTGAAAACAATACTTTAAATGGTACAATAATTGAAATTGATAAATACTTTCCGGAAGATTTAGCGTAAAGTGAGTATTTAATATAATTCTTGTCATTGCGAGGAGCACGGCGACGTGGCAATCCAAGAAAAAGCATTATTTGGATTGCTTCGCTAATGCTCGCAATGACGCAAGGTTTTGAAAATCATATGAAAAACTTTTTTGAAGAATATCACAAACTTTTGTACAACTGCAACAAGCCTTACCAGTACGTTGGCGGCGAATTTTTGTCTTTCAACAAAAATTTTGACGAGGCAAAAATACGCTTTCTGTTTGCCTTCCCCGACAAATATGAAATCGGAATAAGCAATCTGGGGCAGCGAATCTTATACGGGCTTGTAAACGATAATCCGGACTTTATGGCAGACAGAGTTTATGCCCCCGAAGCTGATTTTAAAAAAGCTTTAATCAAAACAAAAAAAGAGCTTTATTCTCTTGAAGCAAAAATACCTATGAAAAACTTTGACATTATAGGATTTTCACTTCAATATGAACTTTCTTATCCGACCGTGCTTGCAATGCTTAAAATGGGAAAAATAAACATAAAATCAAACCAAAGGAGCCAAGATGAGCCGATAATTGTTGCCGGCGGACCTTGCGCATACAACCCCTTGCCTCTGGCTGATTTTGTTGATGCGTTTTTAATAGGCGACGGTGAAGATTTGATTTTGGAAGTGTGTGAAGTGCTTCAGCGCGGCAAAGCCCAAGGGCTTTGCCGCGCCGAGAAAATAGCAAAACTGGCACAACTGGAAGGCGTTTTTGTGCCTCAGCTTTATTTTGGGAAAACCCCTCACCCCAACCCTCTCCCTCAGGGGGAGAGGGGGATGAATAAATCTTCAAATCATTTACCCCAGAAAATTAAAAAAAGAATTGTACAGATAAATTATGAAAATGCGCTTAAGACTTATCCCATACCGTTTTCATCTTGTGTCCATGACAGGGCGATTGTTGAGATAAGACGTGGCTGCGGGCGCATGTGCAGGTTTTGCCAGCCGGGGCACGTTAATCTGCCTGTCAGAGAAAGAAAAGCCCAAGATATAATAAAAATTGCAAAAGAATTGGTCAAAAACACAGGCTATGATGAATATTCGCTTCTTTCTTTATCCTCAAATGACTATTCAAACATAAAAGAGGTGATAAAAGAACTTTGTGTCGATTTTAACGAGAAAAAAATATCCGTTTCGCTTCCAAGCCAAAGGATTGACGGGTTTAACCTTGAACTTGCAAACCTCGTTCAAAGCGTTCGAAAATCCACCATGACACTTGCACCCGAAGCAGGAAGCCAAAGGCTCAGAGATGTTATCAGAAAAAATATTACAGAAGAACAAATTTTGAATGCTGCACTTACTTTGTATGAAAACGGCTGGTCAAAAATCAAGTTTTATTTCATCGTAGGACTTCCCACAGAAACCTATCAAGACTTGGATGAGATGGCGGCTTTGCTTGAAAAAATAAAAGACAGGGCAAAACTTTTGAAAAAAGAAAAAGAACTAAAACACTCCCTTGATATAACCTGCACTCTTTCGATTTTTGTACCTAAACCATTCACGCCTTTTCAATGGGCGCAACAGCCAAGTCTGGATGAAATCTCTTCAAGAATTTATTATCTTAAAGACAAAACCAAACACATAAAAGGTTTAAAAATAAATTATCATGACAAATTCACCTCTCAAATTGAGGCGGTTTTAACAAGAGGCGACAAAAAACTTTGCGCCTACATCGAAGAACTTTTTAAAGCAGGGTGCTATCTTGATGCTTGGGGCGAATATTTTGACAAGAATATTTGGCTTGAATGTGCAAAAAAAGTGGAAATTTCTTTGGACGAATTATCTCAAAAAGAATATGAACTAAACCAAGATTTGCCTTGGGATTTTATTGATATCGGGGTAGAAAAAGATTGGCTGATAAACGAATATAAAGACGCACTCAAAAGCAAAACAAATCCTTCATGCCAAACAAACTGCGTAAACTGCGGAGTGTGTAATAATTTTAAAGTTAAAAAAGTTATGGATAAAAAATACAATGCTAAAATCCCGCAACAAGCGCAGGATAACAAAATTAACTGTTCGACTTTTCAACTATTCGACTTTTCAACTAAATATCGGATTAAGCTTACAAAATCAGGCATCTTACGCTACTTTTCCCACCTTGACTGGCAAAACACATTTCACAAAGCACTTTCTCGCTCAGGGCTTAAAGTTGCTTATTCGCAAGGGTTTAACCCTACAATGAAGGTTTCTTTAGGCGTCGCGCTTCCTTTGTTCATTGAAAGCGGATGCGAACTTGTCGATATAGAACTTTTAGACGATGTTTGTAAAGAAGAAGTCAAACTAAAGTTGGAGAAAGTTTTGCCCGAAGGTTGCAAAATAAAATCAATTGTTAAGATTGATAAATCAGCCCAAGCAATCGACAATACTGTTCAGTGGGCACAATATGAAATCAAGCCTTTTGACAATACACTTCAAAATTTTGAAAGTTTGCGCTACAATATGGATAGAGTTTTATCTTCAGAAGAAATTTTGCTGACGAAGAAAAACAAAAAAGGTTTAACTAAAACAACAAACATAAAATCGGCAATTAAATCTTATGAATTTATTGATGATTGTTTGTTCATAGTTTTAAAAACAGGGCAGGGAACAGATGTTCCTGCGCTCAGGGCAGATGATTTGATGAAAATCATCGCACCCGATATTTTGTTTGATATCAAGCGCGTCAAGTTTTTTGACCGAGATATGAATGAAATATAAAAAAGTTTAGACACAAAAGCAAATATTAACTATTTGCAAGAAAGAAAAAGGGTTTTATGGAAAACAAAAGAAAGAAAATTATTATCGCCGAGCGCGATAATATTGCCGTTGTTATGGAAGGCAAAAAGATTATGGAATTTTTCGTACACAGGGGTGACGTTTTGCTCGGAGACATTTACCTTGCAAAAGTTGACAACATTTTACCCAGTATTGACGCTGCATTTGTTGATGTCGGCGGGGACAAAATGGGGTTTTTACACGCAGAAGACGTCATGGGCAAAGGTTCCCTGAGAGAAAAACTTTCTCCCAAGCAAAAACTTGTTGTTCAGGTTGTAAAAGAGCCCACAGGGCACAAAGGCCCCAGGGTCACAACGGAAGTAAGCCTTCCGGGAAGATTTTTGGTTTTAATACCTAATGACACAGGAGTTAACGTAAGCAAAAAAATAGAATCTTCCAAAGAAAGAGCAAGGCTTAAAGCACTTGTAAGCCTTTTAAAACCTGTTGGTGTAGGAATTATTATAAGAACAGAAGCCGAAGGACAATCAGAAGCAGATATTCAGGAAGATTTAGAAGTTTTATTGGAAAAGTGGAACAACATAGTAACATCCGCCGACACTCTAACCCCTCCTAATTTGCTCTACAGAGACCAAGACCTTTTGTACAGAGTCATAAGAGAAGCCTGCACAGAAGATATTTCAGAAATTGTCGTTGACACATCATTTGCAATGAACAGGGTTAAACATCTTCTTCAAAACTGGCATATGAACAAAAATATTCAAGTCACACTCTATAGAGGCAAAGACCCTCTTTTAACTACTATGGATATTCACAAAGAAATTAAAGCTTCGCTTCAACCCAAAGTAAACCTTCCCTCGGGCGGCTATCTTTATGTCCAGACAACAGAAGCACTTACGGTTATTGACGTAAACAGCGGTAAGTTCATAAGTTCTTCTTCTCAGGATGAAACCATTTTAAAAACAAATAAAGAGGCGATAAAAGAAATTGCAAGACAATTAAAATTAAGAAATATAGGCGGGATGATAATTATCGACTTTATCGATATGACTTCACGCGTTGATAAACTTGCGATTTTAGAAGAACTTGAACTCGCGCTTGCACCCGATAAAGCAAAGCCTCAAATCGGACAGCTTTCGGACTTAGGACTTGTTGAACTTACAAGACACAGACAAGGACAAAGCCTTGCAGAACTTTTTGCAAAAAAATGCCCGCACTGTCAAGGAAACGGCTATATAATGGAAGAACTGCACTTTTGTGCTCCGATTATAGAAAGTGAGTTTACACAAAATCAGCCGCAGCCTAAGCGTAGAAAACAACAAGGTAATTTCAAAAAACAATTTGACCGCAATCAAAACAATGATCAAAATCAACCTCAAGAAGAAATTTTGCCTAAAGAAAGCCTTGTTGAACAGCAAGCAAAAGAAGAAACGCCACAAAAAGAAGAAAAAAGGTTTAACAAAAACAAAAACCACAGATTTAATAAAAACAAGAAAAAAGATTACCGACAGCCTGAAACAACTTCAATACAAGAAAATACTTCTGGGCATGAAACACACCTTCAAGAAGTAATTAAAGAAGTTATACAAGAAGTAATCTCGCCCAAACCGTCAAAACAAAAAACAAAAAAAACGGTTGAAGAAAAACCTGTAAAAAGCATAAAAAAACGTGTTCCTAAAAAAATTCAAAAACAAGAGGTGAAACATGAAGAACAAGTTATGGCTTAATTTATTATTTTCATTTTTATTTTTAATGTTTTCAACGGCACTTTTTGCCTGCGCAACAGAGCCTAATGCACCCATGTCGCAAAATGCGCCTGTTACACAAACTATTCCGGCGCAATCAAGTGCAATGCCTGCTACAATCCCGGAGAAAAATGCTTATGAACTTACGCACATGGAAAAAGACGGGTTTAAATACGGCATTCTTAAATTTCTGCTTGCAATGACAGGCGTTTTAGTATCGGCACTTGCAATATTTTTAGGACTTAAAATCTATCAAAAGTTTGTTTTAAACAAAACTACCATGCCCGCAAAAACCGTAAACGGCTCAGAGCTTGAAACTCCAAAAGATTTTAAAGACGCACT
>DAOQAU010000032.1:3916-12386 GCA_035354275.1 Candidatus Gastranaerophilaceae bacterium | reverse complement strand
CAAAAACCGTAAACGGCTCAGAGCTTGAAACTCCAAAAGATTTTAAAGACGCACTAAATTTGTTTTTAGATAAAACCGATAAATAAAAAACTAATTTTCCTTTTGATACGCCCATGCAGAATGATTGTGAATGCTTTCAAATGCCTCGCATTCAACTTCAAACGAATTTATAATTTTGTTTTCTCTCAATTTCAAGACGGCTTCTCTAAGCACATCTTCAACAAATTTTGGGTTGTGATAAGCTTTTTCGGTTACATATTTTTCATCCGCCCTTTTCAAAAGAGGATAAATCGGACAAGAACCGCATTTTTCAATCATTTCAATCAAATCTTCAATCCAGATGTGACTGTTTTCATCGTAAGAAATTTTAACCGAAATAATTGCCCTTTGGTTATGGGCTCCTTGAGAAGAAATTTCTTTTGAACAAGGGCAAAGCGTTGTCACAGGTACTTTTACGCCTAAAGTAAATTTATAATCTTCATCTTTTTTGCCGAAATTTATAAGTTTTCCTTCAAACGAACAATCGTAGCTCATCGGGGATAAAATTTTGCTCACGGGGGATTTTTTATCGATAAAATACTTGAAATTAAATTCAAGTTCCGCGCTTTGAGCATTCAATTTTTTTGCGATTGTGTGAAGACAGCCTTTAATATCAACACCCAAAAGATTTTTATTTTTCCATTCGCTCAAAACCTCAATAAAGCGAGACATGTGAGTGCCTTTATAGTGTCTGGGCAAAGACACGTTTACCCCTGCTTTTGCGCTTACAACCTGATTAGATTCGTTTTTTCTTTGAATAATCAAAGGCAATTCAAGGTGTTTTATCCCTACTTTTTGGATGTCAACTCCTCTTGTGTCTTTTAAATTCTGCACATCTTTAAGGTTTGTATTCATTTTGTGCCGTAATTATTCTTCCAATTTTAAATCGAGATTATCAAAACTTTGGTCTTCAAGTGCCAACAAAAGTTTTAAGGCAGCTTTTCTTTGGGTTTTTTTAGGCGCAACCCGAAGAAGTTCTATTGCCTTCATTATCACAGGATCGGTATCATACCAACGTTTTCCGCCCCCTTCATATCTGGTCATTATGTCATAGACGTGCTCGATAACCTCTGAAGCCACCTGTTCTTGAAGCTGCAGGATAAAATTTGCCGCAGATGTTTTTGTCTCATCGCAGGAAAGCTTTAAAAGCTCCAACGCTTCTTTCAGGATAGGATCCTTTTCATACCAACGTCTTTGATTCATATCTACCTCGTATTTTTCATTATTTTTATTCAGATTTTATCATAAAATATTTTTTATGTCTTTTTTATTAAGTTGATAACAATAATTTGTGAATTTTTTGTTGTCCAAAATATTTTGTAGTCTGCCTCTTTGCCCTCAAGTGAAGTCAATAAAACCTCTTTGTTTTCATGTGTTTTCAGGTTTTTTAAAGTAAGTTTTTGGGCATTGTTTGAGATAATTTTTTTCAGCGAGCCTTTTATGCCTTCAAAGAGTTTTGAATTGTTTTTTGAAATTATCGGCTCTAAATTTTTTAAAAATTCGTTTGTGTATTTCAAATCTTTCAGTTCGTTCATTCCGTCCCAAAAGTCGTTGTCTATTTTTGTGATTAAAGCTTTTTTGAGCGACAATAAACTCTTTTTTAAATTTTTAAATGTTTTTTTATCTTTATAAATCCAAGCCTCATCATTGTTCAGTGCTGATTGGGGCTTTAGAATTAAAGTTCCGTCGGATTTTTTTTCAACTTCAAAAAAGGTCGTGTCTTTGGAGATTAATTTCCCTAGAGTAACCCTTTTTTTGCCGTCAAGATGTAATCTTTTCTTCCCGCTTTTCATAAATTAATTATACACAAAAAATTGCTATTTTGGAGTAAATATTGTAAACTAAAAAACGAGGTATAGATGAAAATATTAATAATCAACGGACCTAATTTGAATATGCTCGGTACACGCGAGCCCGAAAAATACGGGTTTGAAACTCTAGCCGATATTGAGAAAGAACTTTATGCTTACTCTTTTGAACTTAGCGTTGATATAGAAACTTTTCAAAGTAACATTGAAGGCGAGATTATAGACAAAATTCAAAAAGCAAACTTCGGATTTGACGGTATTGTGATTAACCCGGGCGGTTATTCGCATACAAGCGTTGCAATAAGAGACGCCATTTCTGCTGTAAATTTACCTTGTATAGAAGTGCATATGACAAATGTCCACGCCAGAGAAGAATTCAGACATAATTCTCTTATTGCGCCTGTTTGTATAGGCCAAATTACAGGATTTAAGAAAAATGTCTATAAACTCGGATTAAGTGCGATTTGCGAGTATTTGAATAGTAAATAGACGTGAATAAGTAAATAGGTAAATAAGTAAATAAGTGCAATTATAATAAATTTAACTTTTCAACTTATCGACTATTCGACTTATCAACTAAAATAACTCCTCACTCCTAATTCCTAACTCCTAACTTTTCAGCCCTTTTTATTCAAAACCTGTTCTTTAATCTCTTTTTTAACCTGAAATTCTTTATCTTTTCTCAAAAGTCTTACAACAAGCATGGTTCCTGGGACTATAATCCCCAAGAATCCTATACAGGTTCCGATGTTTTTGAGTACAGATAATCTTTTGAGATCGGTCACTTCTTTGAAATATTTATCAACTCCGCCTTTTCCTTTTGCTTCAAATTCTTTAAAGCCGTTTAAAAGGTTTTGAAGTTTTGTATGAACCCCTTTTATTTCTTTTATGTCGATATAGTGACCTGTGTTGATTTCGCCTGTTTTTTTCATTGTTTTAATTATGTCTGATTTTTTGGCGGTTTCAACGACAATATTGTTATTATTAAATAAAGATTCATAAATTTTAGCATCAGAGCCTTCAAGAGAAAACTCTTTAAGTTTTGACTCTATTGTGCCGTTTTCAAATAAAGTTTTAAGATTTTTATTTTGCAATGCTCTTATGTCTAAATCAATCGGTTTGTGTTTTGCGGCAGCTCTGTTTTCAAAGATTTTTTGGATTTTTGCACCGGCAAAATACATAAAGAACCAGAAAGCACCTTCTTTTATAGAATATCCGATAAAATCCTGAAGGTTTCTTGAACTTATAAGTCTTTGAGAAGAAATTCCGGCATCAATTATCATCATGTTTTTAACCGGGTTAAACATGAAATCTTGAAATCCGCCTTTAAACGCAACAGGGAATTTATCAAAAGATTTTTTATTTTTGTTTTCAATAAACTTTTGACTTGTTTTTTTTAGTTCTTCTTCTCTTTTTATTTCAGCCAAGACTGATTTTTCGGTGCTTTTGTGTCTGAAATAAGTAAGCGCGTTATAAGAAGCAAGAGTTAGAGCGGTTGAAGCTATAAATCTTGCACTGAAAAGTCCTTTAAAAATCTTTTGATTTTTACCGCTTTCAAGCAGTTTTTCAAACCCTGCCTTAAGATGCTCGGGTGCTTGCTCTGCTGCTTTTTTAAGAATTTCTGGGTCTTTAAGCACTCTTACGTTTATTTTTGAATTAAATCCGAATAATTTATAAAGCGTTGAATCTATTAATTTTTTATAAAGCGGTATTCCGCCAATCCAAATTGCTTGAGTTCCGAATTCATCTATAAATCTGTCTTTGCCTTCTATCTTATCTCCTGCAAGGTAAGAACCTGCGGTTTGCCCAAGTGCGTTGCTTACGTCTTTAATCCCTAATGGAATAATAGAAGCGTTGTTTCCTAATATTGAATATATGGTTGTTCCGAGTGTCATTTTTCCTTCTTTGGCACAAAAGCCTGTGCCGGCTTACAATCTAAATCACAAGCCCCAAATTAAATTCATTAATTTCATAATTGGAGCGTTAGCTTTTATGATTGCATTTCGTCGAATATTTTTAATCATAGTTGTGCCTTTTTACTTCCCCCTAGCCCCTTGCGGGAGAGGGTTGGGGTGAGGGGTTTTAGCCTTCACCTAAATGTAAGTGTTCTCAATATTTATTCATGCCTGTTTTTTGTGAAAATTTCATAATTTGTAACAAAAAAGACCTCTTTTAATTCAAAAGGTCTTGTTTTAAATATATTTCCAAGCAAAAACTCCGGGCTAAAACAAGTCCTTTCCTATACGTCTTATACGTCGTGTTGAGTTTTTTGCCGTCATGAATTTTCCTTTACCGTTTTATTATTATACAATAACAACAGATATTGTCAAGACCTGCTACAAAGATAGCAGTCCAATCCTGTTACGGCCAAGGATAATCAGGTGCGATTTTCCAACCGTCATAAATAATAAGTGCCCCGCAATACAAACCATAACGGTTGGATTTGCAAGGCGCATTATCTGCAGGCGTATTTGTGGTTAATGTAGTCCGAGTCTTACCCACCCCTGGATAAGCAACAATTGTCCCATTACTAGGAGATAAATTCAATAAAAAAATATCTTTACCAAAGACATTGGGCGGCTTAATTCCATTTAAGTCAACATAAATATTGGCACGAATTCTATATTCATTTGTATGACATCTGCATCTTTCCGGAGTCCCCGGCACTATCTCTCCAAGATCATTGTAACTATCAGGAACAGCGGCCATTTTAGTACACGCCGGTGCAGGAGACGGACAAACGCCGGGCGTGGTTGTATCACTATATTCATATCTCAACTCATTGACAATATACATTTGAAGCAAAGTGCCGTCTTTTAATAAAAGCCTTGAGTAAGCTCCGCCCTGTGGGTTAGTCTCTATTGTATTGCTAAAAACACAAGCATTGTTTCTGGCGGCACAAAGATATTTCATAGGATAGTTTTTATAAGTTGTGTTGTAAACCCCGCATTTTTCACGCCAGGAAGCATTGGCAGCACGGGCAGTTGTATAACTGCAATCTTCTGCAACATTTAAATAAGGCCTAAGGTAAGTATTTACAAAAATTTGAGAAGGATAATTCAATGGACCATAGGCTAATGAACCATCGGGTAGGGTAACATTAACACCTCCCAATTCCAAATTTTTACCAAATTCCCAATCATTAACATTGGTTCCGTAATCAACTTTTGCTTGATCAACAGCCTGATTAAGAGTAGAATAAACTTTTTTTAGTCTTGAAATAGTTTGTTATTTTTCAAAATCCTTTATCAAATTAGGCAATGTCAAATCAGCTATCATTCCAATAATTCCGATAACTATCAAAACCTCTGCAAGCGTAAATGCAGAAATCTTTGCAAAATCCTTTATTTTAAATCTTCCGCCTGAAAACATGCAATTATTATGAAGGGTTTTTCTGCCTATGTCAACAATGTAAAACCTATTCTTGAACAAATACTTTTTTTAAGTTACCATTTTCTTGCAACAAAATTGAGTTCAAGGATGAAAAAATGTCAAAATATTTACTGGAAATAGGAACGGAAGAACTTCCCTACAGGTTTATCCCGCAAGCAATAGAGCAGCTTGAAGAAGGGTTTAAAAAGTTTTTTGAAGAAAACAAAGTTGAATATAAAAATATTGACGTTCTTGCAACACCCAGAAGACTTGCGGTTATTGTTGAGGGCTTGAGCAAAAAACAGCCCGACGAAGAAAAAATTATCAAAGGACCTCCAAAAAATACTGCTTGTGATGAAAAAGGAAACTTAACCCAAGCAGGAAAAGGATTTTTAAATAAAAACGGTATAGATGAAAAAGACGCTTATATTAAAGATGATTACCTGCATGCCAAAGTTTTTATCAAGGGCAAATTAACGTCAGAACTATTGGAAGAAAATATTGCACAAATTGTTTTGAAGCTTCAAGGACCATATTTTATGAGATGGGGAGCAAATGACGAAAAATTTTCTCGTCCTATTAGATGGATAATGTCAATTTTAGATGATAAAGAACTTCCCGTTGAAATGGTGGGAGTTAAATCATCAAAATTCACACGCGGACACAGATTTGCAAAAGAAAAAACCATCGAAATAAATAACCCCGACGAATATGTTGAAAAATTAAGAGAGGCATACGTTATTGTTAATCAGAACGAGCGAAAAGATAAAATTGAAAATATCGTCAAAAATAAATGTTACAGAATAAATCCGAAATTAATCGAAGAAGTTACTTATTTGTGTGAATGGCCTGTCGCTTGTGAATGTGAGTTCAATCCAAAATATCTGGATATACCCGAAATGGTTACAGTAACAGTTATGCAATGCCATCAAAGGTATTTCCCGATTTATAAAGACAGTAAATTAACAAACAAATTTATCACCATAACAAATTATCTCGGCGATGATTTTTCAAATATTAAAGCGGGCAACGAAAGAGTGGTAACCGCAAGACTTGAAGATGCAATATTTTTCTTTAAGGAAGACACCAAAAAACCTTTGGCAAAATATGTAGAAGACCTTAAGGGAATGACTTTCCAAAAAGGCATGGGAACAATGTATGATAAAGCCCAAAGAATTGTTGCGCTTTCAAAAGAAATAGCATCTGAGCTGAAAGTAAATTCGCCCGCAATAGAAAGAACCGCTTTGCTTTGCAAGGCAGACCTTGCCACAAGTCTTGTGTTTGAATTCACCGAACTTCAAGGCTTTATCGGAGCGGATTATGCAAAGATTTCAGGCGAAGACAAAAAAGTTTGCCAGGGTATAAAAGAACATTACTACCCGCTCAATGCCGAAAGCGAACTTGCCCAAAATATCGAAGGGCAGGTTGTCGGTATTGCAGATAAATTAGATACGATTTGTGCGGTTTTTGTCGGTGGCAAAATCCCCACAGGTTCATCCGATCCACTCGGTGTAAGACGTGCGGCTCTTGGAATTATAAAAACAATAATTGATAAAAAATTGGATTTAAATTTGTCTGAATTAATCAAACAAACTCTTGATTTATTGCCTCAAAAAGCCGATATCTTAAATAAAATTGAAGAATTTTTTATCCAAAGGCTGATTGTTTTACTCTCTGATAAATACCGTAAAGATATTTTAGAGGCATGCACAAAAAACAAAAAATCTCTTGTTGATTTAAATGATTTTATCAAAAGAGTTGAATTGATTGAAAATAAAATAAATACAAAAGAATTTGCGTCAATTTTTGAAAGTGCAAACAGGGTTTCAAGAATTTTGGGAGCAAATATTATTGACAAAGAGCCTGAAATTTCGCTTTTTGCTTATGAGGCAGAAAAGGATTTATACAACAAAATTGAAGGGTTTGACCAACAAAAAATTACGGCCAAAGAATATGATTATCTTTTTCAAAAATTAATTGAAATTAATCCTTCAATAGAAAAGTTCTTTGAAGATGTTTTGGTCATGGACAAAGACGAAAAAATTAAGCAAAACAGATTTGCATTACTTTCAAAAATTAAAAAATTATATGATATGATATCGGATTTTAGCTATTTACAAACATAATCAAATGTGCTAATATGCTCTAAACGAGGGTTTTTAAAAAATAATTTAAGTTTTGTAAACTTTCTGTCCAAAAAGGTAAATATTTTTTTTGAGGGTACTTTAAATTAGTGAACATGACAACATGCCCCAAAAAAAGAAACTAACAAAACTAACTAACAAAGAGGTCGAAATGCTCAACCGATTCAAAAATTTAAAAATCGTTCAAAAATTAAAAGAAGTCAGCCCAAAATTAAAATGGCTGATGTTCAACCAAATGCAAGATTACAAAATCAATTCCAAATATATCGATATGATATGTTCGGATGAAGCAAAAGAGATAAATTCTGACGAACAAAGGCTGGAAGCAATGGTCAGAGAGTCACTCATAAAGGAATTTTCGCCTGAAATCGAAAATATGAAATCTTATGAGTTTCTTGTTGATGCAGTAGTGCACAACTTAAAGAAAAAACAGCTTCAAGCCACTGACGGAGATCAAGAAATCGCGGGGTAGCGACTTTCCCGTCCGACAGTTTTAAACGTACACAATGCGTTTAAAACCAGGTTTAAAAAATAATACTCGTATGTATAGTATGAGTATTATTTTTTTTGTGCTAAATTATTTAAAAATATGAAAGGAGCATAAATTATGACAACAATTATCGGAGTAAGACTTGACAACAGAACTCAAACCGCACTGGACTTCCAAAAAGTTTTAACACATTTCGGATGTTCAATAAAAACAAGACTGGGGCTTCACGAAGTTGCCGCAAATGTTTGTGCGCCAAACGGACTTATTTTGCTTGAAGTAATCCACGATGATGAAGCTGAAAATCTTAAAAAAGAACTGAAAGAAATTGAAGGAATAGAAATACAATCTATGAAATTTGATTGATTTTTTAAAATAAAGCGGGCGCAGCAAGCTTGCTGCGCCCGCTTTATTTTGCCTTCGGCTTGCAAAAAAAACTTCAGCAAATATAATTAAAATAGTCAAATAATATAAGAGCGTAGTCTCGGTGAGGCTTGACGAAACGAAGTCAAATTAAAAAACCAACTGAGCTACAATCCAAAAATGAAAATCAAATAATATGGGGGCGTAGTCTCGGTGAGGCTTGACGAAACGAAGTCAAATTAAAAAACCAACTGAGC
>DAOQAU010000032.1:3656-3816 GCA_035354275.1 Candidatus Gastranaerophilaceae bacterium | reverse complement strand
AAAAACCAACTGAGCTACAATCCAAAAATGAAAATCAAATAATATGGGGGCGTAGCTCAGTTGGTTAGAGCGCATGCCTGTCACGCATGAGGTCGCGGGTTCGAGCCCCGTCGTCCCCGCCATATATACCACTCATTTGAGTGGTATTTTTATTTCGACG
>DAOQAU010000032.1:0-3556 GCA_035354275.1 Candidatus Gastranaerophilaceae bacterium | reverse complement strand
GCGGATTGCAAAGGCAATCCGGTTCTTGGCACGCACGCAGATTTGTACGGCTCATTAATTCGCCTACAAATTCTAGCTGGCTGCATACATGATTCTACGCAATCAAAGATTGCTTGAATCATCGCACCCCGTCGTCCCCGCCATATATACCACTCATTTGAGTGGTATTTTTATTTCGACGGGTCTCTCACGCGGATTGCAAAGGCAATCCGGTTCTTGGCACGCACGCAGATTTGTACGGCTCATAAACCATTTAAATTATTAAGACTTTAAGATTTCTGATTCATTTTTAATTTGAGTTATCAAATCAATACAAACTTCCCTGCTTTGATTAAGCTTTTCATCTTCTAGCCGTGCGCTGATTTGAGATATTTTTTCAAATCTTAAATTTGCACTTGCCCCTTTTAACTTGTGAGCAATTTTTCCCAGTTGTTCAAAATCACCGTCTTCTGTTGCTTTTTCTAATTCTTGAATAGTTTGCGACAAAAATTCTAAAAACTCTTTATACATTTGAGCGGCTTCTTCTTGGCTAAACCCTATTTCTGAAACCATTTTGTCAATGTTGTCTTGTACAAAAACATTTTGTTCAAAATTTTCTGAATAAGTGTCTTCAACGTTGACATATTTACCTATTAAAGATAATAATTCCTGGGTTTTTACGGGCTTGGTTATATAATCATCCATCCCTGCTCTAAAGCATTTTTCACGATCGTGCTGCATTGCATTGGCAGTAAGTGCGATAATCGGAATATGCGAATTTGTGCCAACTTCCAGCTCTCTGATTTTTTCTGAGGCTTCGTAACCGTCCATAATCGGCATCTGACAATCCATCAAAATTAAATCGTATTTTTTTGTTTTGTAAGCCTCGATTGCTTCTTGACCGTTATAAGCAACGTCACAGTTTAAACCCGAATTATTCAAAACTTTCGTGACAAACTTGCAGTTTAATTCAGTGTCTTCAACCATAAGTATTTTTGTCTTTAAATTAAATTTATTTTCTTTAACAAGATGTTTTGTTATAAGTTCATTTTTAATTTGCGCCCCTTTATTGTTAATTGCAAGAGCAATGCTTTCAATAAGTTCCTGTTTTTTTATCGGCTTTGAAATATATCCTGCAAATCCTTTTTCTTTTGCGCTGAGAGCATCCCCCTTTTGAGCAACTGATGTATATAAAATTAAAGGAATATCTTTTGATTTTTCGTTTGATTTTATTATATTGCTTAAGGAAATTTCGCCTGAGGCTTCCATTTCATAATCAATTATTATCGCCGATATATTTTGATTTTCGTCATTTATTAAGCTTAATACTTCATTGCTATTGCGAACTTCTTTTACAAAACAGTTAGCTTCATTTAAATAATATTTAATTATTCTTAAATCCGTACATTTATTTTCAACTATCAAAACCGTCTCGTTTTCTATCGATTTTATTAAATTATGAGCCTCACTTTCAGCTTCTTTATCTTTTTTAAATTTAATACTTACACTAAAGGTGGACCCTTCACCAAGAACACTTTCAACATTTATCCCGCCACCCATAAGACTGGCTAATTTTTGTGAAATAGCTAAACCAAGCCCTGTCCCGCCATATTTTCTAGTGGTTGACTCGTCTGCCTGAGTAAACGTTTCAAAAATCATCTCAAGCTTTTCTTTTTCAATTCCGATTCCTGTATCTTTAATTTTAAAGTTGATAAAAACTTCTTCGTCTGTCTCAGATTCCATATTAACATATATAGCCACCTCTCCTTTTTCGGTAAATTTTATAGCGTTACCCACGAGATTATTAAGGATTTGTTTAACTCTACCCGGGTCTCCGAAAACTCTTTGCGGTACATCAGAACAAATTAAAGAATTTATATCAACTCTTTTTTGGCAAGCATTAGGTATATTTATTACTGTAATATCTTCAACCAGAGAGCGGATATCAAAGCTTATATTATCAATTTTTAATTTACCGGCTTCAATTTTTGAAAAATCTAAAATTTCGTTAATAATATTAAGCAAAATATCAGAAGATTTTTGAGCATCTGTAATAAACTCCTTTTGTTCTTCTGTAGGATCTGTATCTTCAAGTAATTGCAAAAATCCCAACACGCCATTAAGCGGGGTTCTTATTTCATGACTCATATTTGCCAGAAAATTGCTTTTCATTTTTGTTGCGTTTTCTGCAGCTTCTTTAGCAATTTCAAGCTGTTCTTGCTCATTGTGTTTTTGGGTTACATCGATTGCATTAATCAATATTCCTATTACCTGATTATTAATATCAAAAAGCGGAACTCTGAATTTTGTAAGTAAAATACTTTTTCCTGTTTTAGTTGTATGCCAATTTTCACTAACTTTTAATTGCTTTGTTGTTTTAACAATCTCGTCTTGTTCTGTAAGAATATCTGCCGTTTCTTTAGAAAAGATTTCGTAATCTGTTTTTCCTATAAAATCTTGCCTTTCTACCTCCATAATTTCAAGAAGCTTATTATTACAATCAATATAAACCCCTTCTTTGTTTTTAACAACAATAGCAGTAGGTGCGGTATCAATAATCGTTTTTAGCTTAAAGGTTTCGTTTTCAAGCTGCTTGTTGACTTTTATAATTTTTTGTCTGTTATAAAAAGCCATGCAGGCTAAAACAATCAAGACCCCAAATATAAAATAAACAGTCCTAAAAAGACGGTCAAAGCCCTTGAAAACAGACAAGTGAGGGAATGTTATAATAACTTTATATTTATTTGATAAAGGAATTATAATGGCAGTTTTATCAGTGCCTTCATCAGAATATTCTGCCATATACTCTTTATTAATAGAATTATATTGGTTTAATTTTAAAAAAGTAAAATCCTTAAAAGGGATTTTTGTATCAGAAGAAAGTATTATTTTATTATTATTGTCCAACAAAAATGCTTCTGAATCTTCAAACGAAGCCTTCATGTTTTTTAATGCCTGCTCAAAATCAAATACTGAAATATCTATCCCAATAACACCTATAAGCTTGTTCTTTTTGTATATAGGTTTTGATATTGTTATCATTTGAGTTTTTATATCAGAATCAGTGTATAAATCGCTCCAAATGGTCTTTTTTGCCTTTATGGCTTCAAAGTAGTAGGGGTCTTCTTCTGGGTTGATTTTTCTGTCATTATTACTTTCTTTTTCAAAAAATTTCCTTAAATTGACTATTTTACCTTCTTTCAAAATGTGCCAATTATAAATTTTAGATGAAAAAGGAACATCTGCATTTAGTTGAAACCAAATCCCGTTTATTCCGGGGGAATTTTTTAGTGCACAACGGGTTAAGATATCGTTTTGTTTTATATACTCGTAATTATAATTTTTGTCATAAAGTTTATTTATATCATAAGACCTTTGAATAACATCTGAAATAATATTTAAACTTACCTCTGAATTTTCAATTATTTTATCGATTTTACTTATTGAAGCTCTTATTTTTACAGTGTATTCAAAGTTATTTCTATTTGTTTCCGAAACTATTTGCAAGCTGTCTTTAACAAACAGAAAAAGCCCTAAAATAAATAAACAAACAAAAATCGGCAAGGCAATATCTATA
>DAOQAU010000031.1:0-19665 GCA_035354275.1 Candidatus Gastranaerophilaceae bacterium | reverse complement strand
GACTCCTTTGGTAATAATTGTACCAAATGTGTCAACAATGTCTCAGGGTTTTTCAAGTAAATCCATAATTGCGAAAAGCCGCAAAACTAACGGTTTTAATTTTGTTATTATTTTTGGGATAATTTTTAAATATGTTTAAGGTCATATTTATTTTCTCAGTTTTTAAACAATTCATTTTAACATTATTTAAAAATTTGGTCAATGAAAAAATATTTAAAATAAGATTTATTAAGAAAATTAAGTTTCGTATAAAAAAGTAACCAAATTGCAACAATTATTTGTAAAACAAAAATCTTTCAGATACGATTAATTTATATAAGATTTGAGGAAGTGATATGACAAAAGGTTTTGTTGAAAACGGGTTTATAATCGATTTGGGAAACGCAAAAGACGCGTCCGATATTATTTATGAATTGAGTTCAATTCTCGAAATGCCCGAAGCCCAATACAGGCAGATTTGCTTGAAGCTTGGTAATATTGATTTAACTCAATCTCAGCTTTTGAGCATAAAATCTTTGATTACTTCGCTTAACTCGGAGCTTGCTTTTGTTGACACGAATTCAAATCAAACAGAGCTTGCTGCCTTGAATTTAGGGTTAATTGTTTCAAAACTTTCAAACGAAATCGAAGTTGTTGAAGATGAGCAGGTACAGGATTATCTTTTTGAAGACAATTCGCATGAAGCTGTTTCAGAGAATTTGTATGAAAAAATTGAGCCCGAACAAGTTGAAGAAAAAATTGAGGTTATAGAAAAAACAGACGAAGAACTTCAGGCAGAAGATAAATTGGAAGAACTGATTGACGAAGAAAATGAGCAGGATAAGCAAAAAGAAGAATCCGAACATGAAGTTTCAAAAATGTCAACTTTGTACCTGCAACAGACTTTGCGTTCAGGGCAAACCATAAGCTATGACGGAAACATTGTTCTTATAGGCGATGCTCACCCGGGAAGCGAAATTATTGCAAAAGGTGACATTACTGTTTGGGGAATACTTGGTGGAATTGCCCATGCAGGAGCTCGAGGAAATGATTGGGCAAAAATTCGCGCCCTTAAGATAAACGCAATTCAGCTTAGAATTTCCGGGTTTTACGCAAGACGCCCGGATTCTTTGAACATTCCGTTTATCCAAAAGACAAGCCAGTTTACACCTGAAGAGGCAAAAGTGAATGAACATGGTGAAATAATAATTTATAAGTTATATAGCGAGTGAATAGTAAATAGTAAATAGTAAATAGATTTTTAAAATTTCTATTCACCATTTACCATTTACCATTTACTAATAAACAAAGGAGATATAAATGAGCGGTCGAGTAATAGTAATTACTTCAGGAAAAGGCGGGGTGGGTAAAACAACTACCAGCGCAAACATTGGTACAGCTCTTGCAAAAGCGGGGCAAAAAGTTGTTTTAATCGATACTGATATCGGTTTGAGAAATTTAGACTTGCTTTTGGGGCTTGAAAACAGAATTGTCTATACAATAGTCGATGTTGTGGAAGAGCGTTGCAAGCTTAAGCAAGCACTTGTGAAAGACAAGAAAAATCCTAACCTTTGTCTTTTAGCAGCGGCACAAACCCGCGATAAAAGTGCGGTTAATCAAGAACAGCTTAAAGCGATTTGCGATGAACTTAAAGAGGATAACGATTTTATACTTGTTGATTGTCCTGCAGGAATTGAACAAGGATTTCAAAATGCCGTTGCTGGAGCTACAGAAGCAATAGTTGTTACAACTCCTGAAATGTCTGCGGTAAGAGATGCCGACAGAATTATCGGGCTTTTGGAAGCAAAAGAAGAAATCGAATCTTACAGGCTGCTTTTGAACAGAGTCAGACCTAACCTTATCAAATCAAATGATATGATGAGCGTTGAAGATGTTGTGGATATTTTATCTTGTTCTTTAATCGGAATTATTCCCGAAGACACGGGCGTTATTACTTCAACAAACAAGGGCGAACCTATCGTAAATGACGAAAAATCACTTGCGGGTCAGGCTTATTCAAATGTTGCAAAAAGAGTAATGGGAGAAGAGGTTGATTTTCTTAATCTCGAGGAGCCGAAAGGATGGGCAGCAAAAGTAAAAAAGTTCTTTGCCGGCCTGTTTGGTAAGGAGTAATAGCGATGAGAGAAATAATTACTGAACTATATAAAAAACTGGCGGGATTTTTCCAGACGCCCGAAAAAGAAAATTTAAAAGAAGTCGCATGCAACAGGCTTAAGCTTGTACTAATGCAAGACAGAACAAACTTAACTCCTCAACTTCTTGAAAGAATGAGAGGTGAGATGATTGATCTGCTTTCAAAATACGTTGAAATGGACAAAGAAGCACTTGAATTGAATTTTGCTCAGGAAGGCGATTCAATGGCTCTTATGCTTTCAATTCCTGTAGTAAGAGCCAAAGATGAAGAAGAAATTCAAGCCCTTATAAAAGAGGAAGAAGAACGCAAAGCAAAAGCCGAGGCTGAAAAGGCACAAGAAGAGGAAGAAGAAACAAAAGAAAATAAAGACGAAGATTCTGAAGAAGAACCCAAAGAAGAAATTTCTGAAGAGGAAGAAAAAGACTCAGAAGAAGAAGTCGAAGAAGGCTGTGCTTGCTTAATAGAGGGTCCTTGCGAGTGTCAGGCAAATGAAAACCCAGAAAAAGAAGAACAGGCTTGGGTTGCGCCTAAAAAAAACAAGAAACATAAGCCTCAGTAGTTAAATATTGCAAAATGTAAATAAATTAATTAAAGCGCGTAAAAAATTTTTTTACGCGCTTTAATTAAAAGTAACTAATTATAAGGAGTAAATTTATGCAAGTAAATAAAATAAGCTTTCAGGGAAGAAGGTTACCTGAATCTACAATTTTGGAAGTACGCAAGCTATTAAATAAGCTAGGAAAAGGGACTAAAAAAGTCGGCAGCAAAGACTTTGGTTTTTCTTTAAAATGGGATACGGGATTAAATTCTTTAAAAGGTAAATTTATAAACGAAGGTGCTTTACCAGGGTTTGAGCCTAGGGTGAAAATTTCTACAGATGAATTTGCATTGACTTTGAATTCAAAAACGGGAGAACTTTTTGATATTGAAAATCCCGAGAATCTTCCTTTTGCAAAATTATACAAAAGAGTCGGCAAATTTGTAAAATATTTAAACAAGAACTTTAGCAATAGAGATGTTGTTGAAAAATCTTCATTCAGAGTAAGAACAGCAGGCCAAAAAACAATAGAAGAACTTGATGCAATAAAAGTTAATTATAAAAAACCTTCTTTTTTTACCGGATTTTTAAATTGGATACAAGACATGTTTGAAAATACAAGATAAAGATAATGGATTATTTTCCAATACAAAAATTTTCAAAAATGTTGTTTAAGATATCATCTGTTATTACTTCGCCTGTTATCTCATCAAGACTTAAAAGGGCTGATTTTACATCGATTGAAATCAAATCCTGAAGTTCCTCTTTTTGTGCCGCTGCAAGGGCGTTGGTTAAGGCTTCTTTTGCCCGCTCAAGACAGTCCTGCTGGCGAGTGTTGGTGGTAAATTCAAGCTCTTCGCTTGAACACTTACCCGCAAATTGTTTTATTTTTTGCTTTAATTGGTCAAATCCTTGTTGAGTAATGGTTGAAAGATAGATTGATGACCCCTCACCCATTTTTCTAATGCTCGTATCTCGCATTGAAAAATTTCCCTCTCCCGCAAGGGGCGAGGGTATAATTTCTTCCCCCCTTGCGGGAGAAGATGTCCAAAGGACAGATGAGGGGTAATTGTCAGTATATAAATCCGCTTTATTTGCTATTTTTATATGATTTTTTTCTTTAATTAAATCCAAAATAGCTTCATCATCTTTGTTCATTCCTGTTGAAGCATCGTATAAAAACAAAATCAAGTCGGCTTCATCTGCCGATTGTTTTGAAAATTCTATTCCTATTTTTTCTACTTTATCTGCTGTTGAATGTTCTCTTATGCCTGCCGTGTCGATTAAAGTGACAGGAATTCCTTCTATGTCGATTGTTTCGGTTAAAATATCTCTTGTAGTTCCTGCAATATCAGTTACAATCGCCCGCTCCATGCTCAAAAGCGCATTAAAAAGAGAAGATTTGCCCACGTTTGGTTTGCCCAAAATAGCAATTTTTATTCCCTGTCTTAATACGTTTGAAGATTTGGCACTTGACAAAATCGATTCGATTTTGTCAAGTGCATTTTGAAATTCTTTTTGTAAATATTCGTATTCAGGCTCTTTGACATCATCGGGAAAATCAATTCCTGCAAGGATTTTTGATAAGACCTCAAAAATATCTTTTTTAATTTCGCCGATTTTTTGGGTTAAGACCCCCGACAAATTTTTAGCCGAATGTATTGCAAAATTTTGGGTTTTTGCATGGATTAAATCGCAAACCGCCTCTGCTTGTGATAAATCAAGTTTATGATTAAGAAAGGCTCTTTTTGTAAACTCGCCCCTTTGGGCAGGCCTTGCACCTTGCTTTAAGACCAAATCCAAAATGTTTCTTACAACATTTATTCCGCCATGGCATTGAATTTCGACCACATCTTCTCCCGTGTAGCTGTTTGGGGCTTTAAAAGGAAGCACAATCACTTCGTCTATTCTTTTGTCGTTATCGAGAATCCAACCGTGATGAATTTTTCCAGCAATAAGCTTTTTGCCGGAGAAAATTTTTTCAACAATTTCAAAACATTTACTTTCACCCACAAAAGACGAGGGGTTATCACAAGAATCCAAGTCACATTTACCCCCGGAGATTCTTATAACCCCGACTCCGCCTGTGCCTATTGGGGTTGCTATTGCAGCTATTGTGTCAAACTCTTGTAATATATTCAAATTGCACCTTCCAATATTTATTATAATTATATAGTAAATGGTAAATAGTAAATAGTAAATAGAATTGAATAAAAAGCGCGGAATTTTTTTAAAAATTCCGCGCTTTTGAAGGTATTTCAAATTACAAAAATGAATTTATCCCTAAGCTGTTTGCAAGGTATGAACTCAAATTGCTTAAATTCGGTGTTGAATTTTGACCTGCCAAAGCCTGTTTGTACAAAGCATTATACAAATTATTATTGTAAGAATTGGCACTTGAAGAACTTCCTAAAGCTGTATTTATGTAGCTTAAAATGTTATTAATCGTTTGGTTTTGGATTTGGTTTAAAAAGTCTGCATAGTTGTAGCGGTTAGAAAGTTCATTGTTTATAAGCTCGTTTCTTTTTGCCATAATGTCTTGGGCAAAAGAGCTTACCGCATCGCTTCTTTTGGATTCGATTGATTTTAAGTTATCCATAAAGATTGAATTGTCAAAATTACCGAATCTTGATGCTATATCGTTTTGAAGATTTTTAATCATGGGTGAATAGATATTGTTTATGGTATTTACCCCTTGATTTGTGTAGGCATCGATTTGTGATTGAAGCGAATTGACAGTGTCCGGCGAAAAAACATTAAGCTGAGGCAAAATACTTGCAAGAGCATTTTGAGCGTAATTATAAATGTAATTTTCGGCATCTGTCATATTGTAATTTGAATTAATTACCCCGTTTGACATTGTGGCACTGGCGACAGGATTGCCGTTTATTGAAACCTGTCCGTTTGTAAATGCGGGGTAATCTATTGATGAAACTTTGCTCATTGAATTTTCCTTTCCGAGATTGTTTCTGTGGCAAGTTATAAAAATAAAGCGTTTGATACTTAATTATAAACTTTTTGGCACATTTTTTTAAGTCCGTATTTTTACTTACGAATTTTACGCAATATTAACAAAAAACGTGCCAAAATCTTTTGTTTATGCTATTATAAGTGAAGAGTGAGGCGTGAAGGGTGAAGAGAAAAGCACAGCCTCCTCATACTTCATACTTCACCTTTCGCTTATTGGGGAGATAAAATGACAATGCAGACAGAACATAGCAATTATGATGCCAGTAATATAAGGGTTTTAGAAGGATTAGAAGCTGTAAGGCTTCGTCCGGGGATGTATATAGGTTCAACTTCTCAAAGAGGTTTGCACCACTGCATTTATGAGATTGTGGATAATTCCATAGACGAATCTTTGGCGGGTTATTGCAGCGAAATAAAAGTTATGGTAAACCCCGACCACAGTATAACAGTTGAAGATAACGGCAGAGGTATTCCTGTTGACATCAAACCTGATTCTGGAAAATCAGCTTTAGAAATAGTTCATACGGTATTGCATGCCGGCGGAAAATTCGGCGACGGAGGATACAAAGTTTCAGGAGGCTTGCACGGTGTTGGAGCTTCCGTTGTAAACGCGCTTTCAGAAAAAATGATTGTAGAAGTTTCTCGCGACGGATTTGTTTGGAGGCAGGAATATTTAAGGGGCGAACCTTCTTCTCCTGTTGAAAAAACAAAAGAAACTTCAAAAACAGGTACAAAGACAACTTTTTGGCCTGATCCCGAGATTTTTACCGAAACAACAGAAATAGATAAAGAAACCATTGCAAACAGGCTCAGAGAAATGGCTTTCTTGAACAAAGGGCTTAAAATAGTTTTTATTGAAGGAAAAACGCTTGAAGAAGAAGCATTCCACTATGAAGGTGGCATAGGAAGTTATGTTGAATTTTTAAACAAAAATAAAACTGTGCTTTTTGAAGCCCCTGTTTACATGGAAAAAACGGTTGAAGGAATCCTTGTAGAAGTTGCAATGCAATACACAGATGCTTACAACGAAAGCGTTTTGTCTTTTGCAAATAACATTAATACTCATCATGGCGGAACTCATCTTACAGGATTCAGAAACGCAATAACACGTGTTTTAAACGATTATGCAAGGAAAAATAATATCCTTAAAGACTCTGAGCAAAATTTGACCGGAGAAGATGTAAGAGAAGGTTTGACTGCTATTGTCAGTGTAAAACTTGAAAACCCTGAGTTTGAAGGACAGACAAAAGAAAAACTCGGCAATGAGGAAGCTATGGGTGCAGTGCAAGATGTAGTCAGAGATAAGCTTCAGGAATGGCTTGAATTTAATCCTAAAAACGCAAAAATAATCATTGAAAAAACCCTTCAGGCACAGCGTGCAAGAGAAGCCGCAAGAAAAGCAAGGGAACTGACCAGAAGAAAATCCGCTTTAGAAAACTCTACTTTGCCCGGAAAACTTGCCGATTGTTCCAACAGAGAACCCGAAAAATGCGAAATCTACATTGTTGAGGGAGATTCAGCGGGCGGCTCTGCTAAACAGGGCAGAAACAGAATGTTTCAGGCGATTCTTCCTTTAAGAGGTAAAATATTGAATGTTGAGCGTGCAAGGCTTGATAAAATTTACGGAAATAATGAAATTCAGGCAATGGTGCAGGCTTTTGGGATTAACATAAGCAAAAACGAAGACGAAGTAGAAATTGAAAAATTAAGGTATCATAAAATTATTATCATGACGGATGCAGATGTTGATGGGGCTCACATCAGAACGCTTCTTTTGACATTTTTCTTCCGTTATGCAAAACCATTAATTGATAACGGGCATATTTATATAGCCCAACCACCATTATTCAAAGTTACAACGGGTAAAACTTCAGAATATTTATACGATGAAAGAGCACTTGATAAAATGCTCAGAGAACGCGGAGTTAAAGGGCTTTGCCTGTGCGACAAATCTAAACAAAAAATGTGTTCTGACAAAGATTTCACCGACCTTATGGCAAACATGTCCACATATTACAATTCTTACAACAACCCTATCTTAAATGCTATTCCTGCGGTTGTTTTAAGAGGATTGGTGCGCTCGGGGCTTGAAGCAGAAGACTTTGATAATCAGTCAAAAATGGATGAAGTTATTGATTATTTGAACAGGTATTTGCAAGACCATGCAAGAAATTACAATGTTAAAGAAGCAGAAAAATACAATGTTTCTTTGAAATACAATCCGGAAAATGCAAAATACAATCTTGTGCTTAATTTAGGACAAGATGTTGAGGCAGTTTTAATAACATCTAACATTATTAAAAGTTCAGAGTATAAGAGATTAAAAACTTCTTATCCTTTAATTAGAAACTTCTTGATTGAAGAAGAAGAAAAGCTTATTTTGGAAACTGATTCGGAGCAAATTGAAATAAGTTCTTTTGCAGAACTTCAAAGGATTGTCGAAGAAAGAGGTCAAAAAGGATTGCAAATTCAGCGTTTCAAAGGCTTGGGAGAAATGATGCCCCAACAGCTTTGGGAAACAACCATGGATCCTGCAACAAGGACATTGTTGAAAGTAAGCATTGAAGATGCGATGTTGGCAGACCAGTTATTTGATATTCTTATGGGCGATAAAGTGGAGCCCAGAAGGGATTTTATCGAAGCAAACGCTGTTTATGCCACGAATATTGATACGTAGATTAGTGAATGGTAAATGGTAAATAGACTTTTAGTCTCTATTAACTATTAACTATTTACTATTTACTTAAAACATACATATGAAAAAATAAAAAGGATTGACAATGAAAAAAGAATTAGTATTTTTAGGACCGCCGGCATGCGGAAAAGGCACTCAGACAAGCAAACTTGCCTTGCATTTAAATTTCCCCCACGTTGATACAGGCTCACTGCTTAGAAAAGCAATGGCGGATAAAACTTCAGACGGGCTTATAGCCCAATCTTATGTCGAAAAAGGTCAGCTTGTACCGGTTGATATCGTAGCTTCAATTATAAAAAGCAGATTGAAAGAATCAGACTGCAAAAGCGGATTTATTTTAGACGGTTACCCAAGAAGCACCGAGCAGGCAATTCTTTTGGAAGAAATGCTTAAAGAAATTGATGCGGGCGAAGAAGTTGATTTTAAAGTAATTTATTTTGATATTGACCAAAAACTTCTTATGGAGAGAATAATTTATCGCCGTTCATGTGCAAAATGCGGTAAAATTTATAATTTATTGTCACTTAAACCAAGAAAAGACGGTGTTTGCGACGAGTGCGGATGTGAATTAATCCAAAGAAAAGATGACACCGAAGAAATCGCAAAATCAAGATTTGATACCTATTTTGAACAAACGGCTCCGTTGATTAAATTTTACGAGCAAAAAGGCTCTTTGAAAAAAATTGATGCAAACGGAAGTGTTGATGAGGTTTGGGACAGACTTTTAAGTGCTATATAGTTTAAATATTTAAAAAGCGGGACAAAATGATTTCATTTTGTCCCGCTTTTTTGTTTATAAAAAAGTTTATCTTACTTTGCAGGCGGCCATAGGAATTGACCTTTTTTCCTAAATTCCTTTAATATGCTTGAATTAAGCCAGCACCCGTCAAGTCTGCCTAAAGTATAGTTATAAAGGCCGGCTGTTATGCCATCGGTGCCGTTTTTGCCTAAACGCTTAATAGCCATTTTACGAGTATAGTCTATGAGTTCTTCTGTAATTTCATAACCATTTTTTTTAAGTTTTTCAATACCATTAACCCAATCGAATACCATATTTGCAGCATTAGATTCAGCTTTGTTATTTGACTTAGTCATTTTGATTAATGTTTGAAAATCCGAGTTATCAATCATTTTTAAAGCTTTTTTTAAATCTCTTGGAACAAATCTAATTGCACCAAAGCTTTGTGAGTTCATATTTACTCTTTGTACTTGCATATTTTCTCCTTTTTATATGTCAGCTACACTTTTAATAAATAGTGTAAAAAAAAAATTTGCTAAAATTTTTCATGTTGTTACAAAATTTAATATTGTATTAACCTTCAATATTTGATACAATTTTAGTGGAAAAGATTTAAAATGATAATAAGAAAATCAAAAGAAGAAATAAAAAGAATAAGACACGCTGGTTATATTGTCGCGCTTGTGCATCAAGAAATGAAGCGATTGATTGAGCCTGGGATAAGTGCAAAAGAACTTGATAATGTTGCCTTTGACATAATCAAAAAAAATAAAGCTGTGCCGACTTTTTTGGGATATCACGGATTCCCCGCAAGTATTTGTGCATCTTTGAATGAACAGGTTGTACATGGATTTCCTCTTGAATCAGTTATTCTTAAAGAAGGCGATATAATAAGCGTTGATGTCGGTGCAACTTACGGCGGATTGGTAGGTGACAGTGCCTGGACTTATCCTGTGGGCAAAATTTCTTCTGAAAAGGAAAGACTCTTGAAAGCAACCGAAGAAGCACTTTTTGCGGCGATTTCTCAGATGTTTCACGGGAATATTTTGGATAATGTAGGCGGTGCTATAGAAGATATTGCAAAAAGAGAAAAATTAGGGATTGTAAGGCAGTATGGCGGACACGGTGTGGGTCGTTCAATGCATGAAGAGCCTTTTGTTTTTAATTACAGAACCTGCGACAAAACAGTTTTGAAATCAGGAATGACAATAGCAATAGAGCCTATGTTGAATTTGGGCGGCGATGCGGTTGAAGTTTTAGCCGATAAATGGACAGTACAAACCGTTGACAAAATGCCTTCTGCACACTTTGAGCATTCGATTTTGGTTACAGATGATAAACCTGTTATTTTGACAACATTGTAAAAGTTGAATAGTCGAACAGTCGATAAGTTGAAAAGTTTTTTCTTGCCCGCTTGCCTTCTCGCACTCCTGCCTCCTCATTCACTTCTCACTAATTACTTCACTTATACGATTTATTATTATTAAAATTATTGTTAAATTATATTAGAGAAACTATAATCGGAGCAAAGCATGGACATATTCGCTATAGTCGGAGTAGTTGTTGGACTGGGCTTTATTCTTGCGGCACAGGCACTTGAAGGCGGGAATATAGGTCAATTACTTCAAGTAACTGCCGGCATGATTGTTTTTGGCGGAACGGCAGGTGCTGTTATAGCAAGTTTTCCTGTGCCGGATTTAAAAAACGGTGTTCTTATGCTGAAAGATGTTTTTTTCCCGCCGGCCGTCAATTTTGAAAATCTTATAAGCGAAATTGTCGGATTTGCAACAAAGGCAAGAAAAGAAGGGGTTATAGTTTTGGAAAAAGAAGCAAAATTTGCATCCGATCCGCTTTTGACCCTGGGCTTGGAAGCCGTATCTGACGGCGCAGACCCTTCGCTTGTTCAGGGAATGTTGGAAAATCAAATCACTCAGCTCGAGGAAAAAGTTAATAAAGGTTCAAAAGTTTGGGAATCAGCCGGCGGATATTCTCCTACTTTGGGGATTATAGGTGCGGTTATGGGATTAATCCAAGTAATGCAAAATCTCTCCGATCCTTCAAAATTAGGAGCAGGAATTGCAGTTGCTTTTGTTGCTACAATTTACGGTCTTTTTGCCGCAAACCTTGTTTTGATACCATGTTCTACCAGAATAAAATTTAATTATCAAAAAGTATTTGTTGCAAAAGAAATAATGCTTGAGGGAGTTTTAGCTATTCAGGCAGGAGAAAGCCCAGCCTTGATTGAAAGAAAACTCCAATCATTCCTTTTGAACAATCAAGGTAGTTAAAATGGCCAGAAAACAAAAACATCCCGAACATGAAAATCTTGAAAGGTGGTTGATTTCTTACGCAGACTTCATAACTCTGCTTTTTGCGACTTTTGTTGTTTTGTATGCACTTTCGCAAGTGGACGTTGCTGATTTCAAAAAATTGGAAGAGTCTATTAAACAAGCTTTTTCTGCACCTTCTGTAATGCAAGGCGCAGATAATATTATGCAAGACAAAAGTCAGGAAATTTTTGACAAATCCGAAGGCGAAACTCTTATTACTCCATTGATGATGGAATATATGAGTCAAAAATATGAAGAACAGTCTTTTGATGATATTCAAAAAACCATAGATGACATGAATAAAAATGGTGAAATTGACGGTGTAGAAGCAACCATGACAGACCGCGGCCTTTTGATAAGATTTAACGATAATTACCTTTTTAAGCCCGCTTCTGCAACTTTAACACCTCAGGCAAAACAAAAACTTGATAAAGTAGGTGCTGTTATCGGTAAAAGGTTTTTTCTTCACAACATAAGAGTGGAAGGGCATACCGATAATCAAAAAATAGTTTCTATAGTTTTTCCTTCAAATTGGGAACTATCGTCAGCCCGTTCGTGCTCTATCATAAGATATTTAATAGAGCGTTTCGGTTTTATGCCCGGATTGTTTAGCGCAATAGGGTTTGCGGACACAAGACCCATTGCCTCAAATCGTACTCCGCAAGGGCAGTTCAAAAACAGACGGGTTGAGCTTTTAATTCTAAAAAATCAATTTAAAGCAATGGAAGTTCCTCAAAACAATATTATGAAAATGAGCAAAAAAGAACAGGAAGAACTTCAAAAAAGAAGAATGGAAACGATAAACACAATTAATGTAATTACAAATACTTCAGATAAATCTTTTGATGCGGATAAAAGAGCAAGAGAACAAGCGGCTATTTTAAATGCGACTTATGAAAAAGAGTTAAAGAGAATATCAAAAGAAACTCAAGTGTTGGACGACCCGACAAAGACTAAAATAACAGGGCAGGGTTCATGGCTTAAGCCTCCGGCAAAACCGGCACAGTCACAAGGCGGAAAAACCGCTTTGCCAAGGTATGTAGAAAATGAATTTAAGAATGTAGGAAGGTAAATGGAACAATATTTTATAGGATTATCTCTTGCCGCTTCGGCAAATACGGAATCGGGTGTTGTGGTAATTGATAAAAACAATTCAATTATTACTTTGGATAAACTGTTTTCAATGCAGGATATACAGTTCTTTTTTGACAATTTTAATTCTTTGAAAAATGCTTATATTTGTGTTTCTCTTCCTTGGGATAATTCCATGTTAAACGGGAAGTGGAGAATTCTTTCAAAACCTTATCAGCTTTTAAATTCAGGTGAAAAACTTATAAATACGGATAATTGGACTCAAAGATATTCAAACAGAGGTTCTGACTATTTTAAAATATTATTGGAAAAAGGTATAAAAATAAGCCGTTTTGAACTTTATTTAACAAGACAGGCTTTAGGGTTGGAATCAGGTTTTAAAGAAAGAACTCCAGCTGATTGTAAATCGCTTCAAAATGCACTTAAAACCAAGTACGGATTTGATGAAATTCCGCCAAATATGATGCCTATGGCACAGTTAGAAGCTTTTGTGGGTGCAATTCTTGCCAAAAGAATGAGTGAAAGAAAAACTTCAGAGTCAATTTTTGAATTCAACGGACTTCCTGTTATCAGAAGTTAGTTAGAATATTTATCCCACAAATCTTTTCTTTTTGCCTTTGTTCTTTTAATGCTTTGTTCGTGACGAAATTTTTCTATTTGGGAATGATTTCCGTTTAGTAAAACTTCAGGAACTTCCAATCCTTTGAAGTTTCTGGGCTTTGTGTATTGAGGGTATTCCAAAAGCCCGTTTGAAAAACTGTCAAACTCTGCGGATTCCTGTTTGCCAAGTGTTCCTTCTATTTTTCGGCTAATGCTGTCTATAAGGCAAAGTGCGGGCAGTTCGCCTCCTGTCAAAACAAAGTCGCCTATGGAAATTTCTTGCGGTTTAATTATTTCTCTTATCCTTTCGTCAAATCCTTCATAATGTCCGCAGATTAAAATTATCTGGTCATATTTTGCAAATTCATTGCTCATTTTGTCGTCAAAGACTTTCCCCTGAGGGGTTAGCATGACGGTTATTGAATTTTTTTCTTTTTCAATACTTTCGTAAGCATCCACAAAAGGCTGTGCCATCAAAACCATTCCCGCACCGCCGCCAAATGGTTTATCGTCAACTTTTTTGTGTTTGTCGTGGGTAAAATCTCTGGGGTTTATTGTGTTTATTTTTATAACTTTATTTTGGCAAGCGCGTTTTAAGATACTGTGTGAGCAACAGTTTTCAATCATTTCTGGAAATAGCGTAAGGACATCAAATTTCATTCAATCAACCCTTTAATATTATTTACGATAATTTTTTTGTTTTTTATGTCAACTTCGGGAACAAGGGCTTTTACAAAAGGAACAAGACAGATGTTTTTGGATTTGCTTTTGACCGATATAAAATCATTTATGCCGTTGTTTGAAACACCCACCGCAATACCTATATTCTCGTTATTTTGGTCAAAAACATCAAGCCCTGTAAGTTCATCTATCAAAAACTCGTTTTCTTCGAGTTTTTCTCTTGCCGTTTGCCTTTCAACAAAAATAAGACAATTTTTGTAAGGTATAAGTTCATTTATTGAATTTATGCCCTGAAATTTTATCAGAGCAAAATTTTTATTAAACCTCACTGAAGAAATTTTGAAAAGTTTGTACTCGTTTTCGAATTTTATAAACGCAGACTTTAAGCTTTTCAAAAAATCGGCTTGATTTTTTGAAAAACCGACCTTTGCTTCGCCTTGTATTCCGTGAAAATTAAGGATTTTGCCTACAGAAACGTATTTATCCATAATCGGAAAACCTATTTTTTGCTTTCTTTTTTTGCTTTTGTTTCTTTTTTTGCTTTAGGCTCTTTTGCTTTTTTTTCGGGTTTTTCTTCTTTGGTTTTTTTGGCTTTTGAAACTTTTTCTTTTGCGGCTTTTTTAAATTCTTCAGGCGCATCTGCTCTTTCCTGATTCCATCTGGAAAGCCCCAATTTTGCCCTTATAAGCCCTATTCCTACGTGAACGCGCCATTCATCCATTTTAAGCTGAGCTGCTATGATTTTATGGCATCCGATAGGCGGAAGAGGTAAAAGCGGTTCGTATAAATTTTGGATTGCAAACATCTGATCGGGTGAAATAGCCAATTTTCTTTTCGGGAAAGGCAATTTCGGAAGCATAAGCTTTTGTCTTATAAGGTTAATGCCGAAGAAAACTTTTCTTGGTTCTAATTCGATTTTAGCTCCGATTACTTCATGCGCATCAGGATTAGGAAGCGGTAACATCGCTTTATACAGCAATTCTATTTGTTCCAGCTGCTCCTTATTAACTAAAAGAGGTTTGTTTTTATTAATCGGCGGTCTTGGTCTGTTTCCGCCAAAGCGAGGAGCTCCTCCTTGGGGTCTTTGATATCCGCCCTGCTGAGGTCTTTGGTATCCGCCTTGAGGCCTGTTATATCCGCCTTGTTGGGGTCTTTGATACCCGCCCTGCTGAGGTCTTTGGTATCCGCCTCTGTTGTCACCGTAATTATCTCTTCTTTGATAACCGCCCTGTTGCGGTCTTTGATAGCCGTCTTGGCGAGGTCTTTGATACCCGCCCTGCTGAGGTCTTTGGTATCCGCCTCTGTTGTCACCGTAATTATCTCTTCTTTGATAATTTCCTCTGTCTGAGTAATTGTCTCTTCTGAGATAATTATTCTGTCTGGGCGGATGTTGCTGCTGGGGCGTTTCATAGGAATAACTGCTGTAGAACTTTTGTTTTTGCGGTTCTTCATGCTGATTATTGCCTTGGTCAACCTCTTGGGGTTTTTCAATAACTTCTTCCTGCTCTATTTCTGATGATAACATCATTTTTTTATCGGGATACAGACAATCAGGGCAGATAACTCGTTTGGGGTTTTTGGTTTCAAACTCAGCCCCACACTTGGTGCATTTGTTTACATACATAATGAAAGCCTCTTAATTAACAAAAAACTGATAGATTTAGCTCCTCGTTCAATTTAAATTCGTTGTGGTTGTACTCTTTTTTCCATATATTATAACTAAAATCAAATATTGGCAAGTGGGTATATAAATTACTTTAAGATTATAACACAAAAGTTTTAAAAATAGAATACCCTGTTTTGTACATTTATTTTTCAATCATAAAAGTTACAGGACCGTCATTTATTAATGAAACATCCATCATTGCCTGAAATTTACCCGTTTTTACTCTAGTCCCTGAATCTGATATTATTTTGACAAATTCTTCATAAAGTTTTTTTGCATTTTCAGGAGATGCAGCATCATCAAAACTCGGACGAGTGCCTTTTTTACAATCTCCCAAAAGGGTAAATTGCGATACAATAAGAATTTCACCTTGAACGTCAAGGACAGATTTATTCATTTTGCCATGTTCGTCTTCAAAGATCCTTAAACTCAAAACTTTTTGGGCTAATTTTTGAGCGTTTTCTTTGGTATCTGATTTTGAAACACCTAAAAACACAAGCAAACCTGATTTTATTTGCGAATAAAGTTTTCCGTCTATTTTTACCGAAGCTTTTTTAACCCGTTGAATTAATGCTTTCAAGCACTTTCCCTTTCTGTTGTTGAATTTTTTCTATCGTTTTGGTCAATTTTTCTTCAACCATGTAAAAATATATTTTCAGCTGTTCATATACATTTTGAATTTCAACAATGTTTACGTTTTCAGAACTTTTAAGCGCAAATTGGACTTCAAGATTTTCGTTAAAAGAAATTGCCTGATACAAAATGTTGTTTCCCTGATATTCCAATAAAATTTTGTTGTACAGATTAAGCAATAATTTAAGGTACTTGTTTGTTTCTTCGCTGAGGGTTCGTCTTCTCCTGAATTCTCGGTCGTATTTAAATATATATTCTCTTGCCTGTTCAAACTCTTTTAAGATTTCTTTTAAAAGAACTTCTTCTCTTTCAAGTGAAGAAAAAATGCTTTGTTTGTCATAAGAGCGATTTTGTTTTGACAGATTTGGTTTTTCAAGTATAAAAGGGGTTTCTTTTATTGAATCTTCAAGCGAAATATTTTTAAAACCTTCTATGTTTGCTCCTATCATTGAAGAATTAATTAAATCCAAATCAGGATTTTTAGAGGCGAAGTCCTTAAAATGCTCTATAAAAGTAGCATAACCGCCTTGTGTAGGAAGCATGTCACCTTTTACACCTTTAACGAAATACAATGTATCATTAAGATTAGTTATTTTGTAACTTGCAAACCCTCTGTAATCAACATTGGGGTTTTCACCGCTCTCGGGTATAAGCGATTGGATATATTTTTCATAATCATTTATTTTGATTTGGACTTTTTTGGTTTCGGGATTAACATCATATACCAGCTCTGAATAAGCAGCATCTTTACTGTAGCATTGATTGTTGACATAAGCTAAATCCTGCCCCACAAGAATTATTTTTGAAAATCCGAGCATTTTGGCACTGCAAAGTGCCTCATAAGAAACAGTTCCTTTTGCAAAATATGGTGAAATATCAACCCCTGTAATTTTTGACCACCAAATGCTTGAATGTCCCGAATTTGTCGGAAAAATAAATTTTTGTTTAACCTTCAATTTATGAAAAATATTATGAGTGTAAGGCTCTAAAATTAAATTTATGTCAGATAAATCATAGCCTGCAACCTGACTGGAACAATCATGAACCTCAAGTATATTTAAAAAATCAGGTTTAATCCCGTTTTTCATTAATGCCTTAAGAGCGGTTCCCACACAAAAAATTATAAATTTATCTCTGTTTGCTTTTATCGTTTCTATGTTTAAGTCCAAAGAAGGTCCCGCAGAAACTATCAGGGCAGTTTTTCCTTTATAACTGTCTTTTATTTCCCAAAGCGGTGTTTCATCCAGCGTATAGATAAAATTTTCTAAGGTCGAATTCACGGACTCCATAATTGCCATTTTAAGCGTGTTATAATCTGCGGTACAAATTCCGGAAAAAATTTCCACTTCTTTGAAAAATTCATCAATTTTGTTTTTATAATTATTTTTGTATGACACTAGAAAAGAGATTGTGGACTTTGCTTTATAAGTGTATTCGCGCGAAAAAATTTCTTTAAAATTTGATATTTCCGAGGTTACTTTTACATTAGGTTGTGAAAGTTCTTTTGAAAAATCAACCAATTCAAGAGTCGCTCTTAAAATTTCAAGATTAGGCTCAAAAAGAATAACTTTCCCTTTTGAATTTTCGCAAAACTCTTTAAAAAGATAGCCCAAACCCAAACCATATACAATATGAATAGAAAGTGCAGAATTTTGTATTTTTGCAAAAATCCCTTTTGCTTCAGCTTCAGCTCCTTCTTGAGAGTGAATCGGCAGTCCGTTATGAATTAAATTGGGCTCGCCGAGATTTGTTTTCACAAGTTCAAAACTTCCTGTCAAAGCCGTTATTTTTAATATATCTTGTACTAATTGAGGGTTATAAATTCCTATGCATTCTAAATTTTTATCTAAAATCGGATTATCTGACAATGTTTGCTCCTTTTTTATATTGGCAAATTGTAATCAGTAAACGGTTAACGGATTTCCTATTTACTATTTACTATTTCCTATTTCCTATTTACTGTTTAATTGTCCGCATGCCGCATCGATGTCCGCGCCGCGTTCTAACCTTATTGTAACTTTTTTCCCGCAATGTTCAAGTATGTATTTAAACTTCATAATCGAACTTTCGGCCGGTTTCTGAAATCCTGTTTTGTCAACAGGGTTGTAGGGTATAAGGTTTATGTTGCATTTAATGTCTTTTAAGAAAAATGCGGTTTGTTTTGCGACTTCGGGCGTGTCGTTGAAATCTTTTATCAAAACGTATTCTATCGTGATTCTTCTTCCTGTTTTTTGAGTGTAATTTTTAAGCACTTTTTTAAGTTCATCAAGCGGATATTTTTTTTCAATGGGCATAATTTTTGCTCTTAACTCAGAGGTCGGCGCATGCAAAGAAAGCGCCAGCGTGGATTGAAGTTCAAGCTGTGCGAGTTTTTCAATTTGAGGAATTATTCCGCTTGTAGAAACGGTAATTCTTCTTGCGCCTATCTGAAAATCCTCGTTGAATATTTTTAAAGCATCAAGAACATTGTCCAAATTTAAAAGCGGCTCGCCCTGCCCCATAAAAACCACATTTGTAACCTTAAGCCCTGTATCTCTTTGGATTGTAAGAACCTGTTCAACCATTTCGCCTGCGGTTAAATTACGCACAAAACCGCTTTTTCCCGTTGCGCAGAATGCGCAGTTAACCGCACAACCTATCTGCGAGCTTACACAGGCGGTTAAATTTGCCCTGTTGTCAAACCTCATTAATACTGTTTCCACGCAGTTTCCGTCAAGATATTCGATTAAATATTTGATAGTGCCGTCTTGTGATGTTTGTTTTGTTTTGATTTTTACATTTGAAATTTGGGCGATTTCAGACAATTTTTCTCTGAAATCCTTTGACAGGTCGCTCATTTCATCTATGGATTTTGCGCTTTTTAAATAAATCCAGTTATGAATTTGCCTTGCCCTGAATTTTGATGCCTTTAATTTTTCGGTTATTTTTTCCAGTTCTTTTTGACTAAGCCCCGAAAGTATTATTTTTTCCATGTTTCTTTCACTTTATTTTGTTTTTGTAAAAATCCACAATTTCTAATGTCGAATGAAGCATAAGCGCTGTGGGTTCAACTTCGTCTTTCCACTTTGAAAACCCGCAGGCTTTTGGGAGCATGCTCAACGGATTATCGGGAAAATCCCTGCATATTTGCGGACGGTTTTGGTAATCCGAGCAGCGGTTATTTTCATCCAGTTTCGGGCAAAAATAGAAATAAACCTTTTCGTCTTTGCCCAATTTTTCTTCCAAAAGTTCAATGTACTCGGGGTATATTTTTTGCGCTTCTTCTTTTGTTTTGTAAGGCACAAAGATGCTCACAAACTGGCTTGCAAAATTATCGCCCTCTTTTGCTTTTTGTTTTAATTCTTCATAAGAAAATTCGCTGCATGCCAGCTTACAGCAAGTCGCGCAGCCCGAACAGGAAAATTTTTGTCTGTATTCAAGCATTTTAATCCATTTTTGGTAAATCTTTTTTGCGACATCTTCTTGTAAATATTTTAAAACTTCCTTTTGCCAATTTTTGTAAGCACAATTCGGCGGGAATTCTTCAAAAATTTCGCCTTTTAAATTGCAGCCTGACTTTTCGCAATTTTGACAGGGATTTTGTGGCT